>CAXHHS010000679.1:0-4423 GCA_964015645.1 uncultured bacterium | reverse complement strand
CCGGAAATTTGCCGTTTTCTTTCACAAATCGTACCAGTTCCACCGGCGCGCCGATATTTTTAGCGTAGGTCACCAATTCTTCATCACCTAGAGTAGCGATTTTACGAAGTTCCTTTTGCACCGAGCGCATATGGCGAACAGCCTCAACGATATTGCCGCTGCCAGCTTCGCCTTTGGTGCGGAGCATAGCGGCGCCTTCGGAAATGCGGCGGAGCGCTTCGCCAATATCGCGGCAGCCGCAAACAAAGGGTGCTTTAAACTTTTGTTTATCGATATGAAATTCTTCATCGGCGGGTGTCAGCACTTCGCTTTCATCGATAAAATCAACGCCCAGCGATTCCAACACCTGCGCTTCGGCAAAGTGGCCAATGCGGCATTTCGCCATCACCGGAATCGAAACGGTTTTTTGAATCTCTTTAATCAACCTGGGATTACTCATCCTGGCAACGCCGCCCTGGGTGCGAATATCGGCAGGAATCCGTTCCAGCGCCATTACGGCCACTGCCCCGGCATCTTCAGCGATTTTCGCCTGCTCCGCATTGGTGACATCCATAATCACCCCGCCTTTCAGCATCTCTGCCAGGCCGACTTTGACTTTGTAATCCTTGTCCGTTAACATGATGTTTCTCCTCTACTTTTTATAAGCACAATTTAGAGTTTGCGCTTTATGGGGATTGCTTGTTATTTGCTTTTTTGTGGAGTTAACCTTTGAAAGGTTATTTAGTTGACAGCGTTGCGTGTCTCCTTTCCCGCAAAAAAATCGGCAAATTGCTCGGCAACCATTATGGCGACATTTTCCTGGGATTCGTGAGTGGAAGCCCCGATATGCGGCGTGCAAATCACCTTTGGATGTTGCGCCAGTTTGTAATCCGCTGGCGGCTCGGTTTGAAAAACATCCGTGGCAGCACCGGCAAGCGGGCCTTCTTCCAGTGCCCACAGCAAATCCGCTTCATTCACAATGCCACCGCGCGAGCAGTTGATGAGGAATGCACCGGGAGTCATTTTCTCGAATTCTTTTCGGGATAAAAAATTTGTGGTGTCTTCGCGTTTGGTGAGATGAACTGATATATAATTGGCTTTGGAAAACAGGTTATCTACCGAGGAGACAATTCGCAAGGCATCCGCATCAACAATATCTTTTTTGATTTTGGGGTCAAAGCATAACACATCCATCCCCAATGCCTTTGCTTTTTGCGCTAACAGGCGGCTCACTCGCCCGTATCCTAAAATTCCCAATGTTTTGCCGGTAACTTCGTTTCCCTTAAAATTTTTCTTTTCCCATTTTGCTTCTTTAAGTGACCGCGAAGCATTGTAAAGATCGCGGCTGAGTGCAAGCATTTGCGCTAAAGCCAGCTCCGCCACCGCATTGCTGTTGCCACCGGGCGTGTTCATTACAACGACGTTTTGATTTGCCGCTGCGGCAATATCGATATTATCGACGCCGGTTCCGGCGCGGCCAATCACTTTTAAGTTAGCGGCGGACGCCAAAATATCCGCCGTTACTTTTGTTGCGCTGCGGACGATAAGGCCATCATAATTGCCGATAATCGATTTCAATTCATCCGGGGAAAGACCAGTATTTTCATCAACTTCATGCCCGGCTTCCCTTAAAATTTCTGCACATATTGGTGAAGATTTATCCGAAATTAATATTTTCATAGTTCCTCTCCGGGCTATAAGGTTGTCAATACTTTTTCAATTCGTTCGAAGGCCCAATCAATTTCTGCTTTGGAAATTACCAGCGGTGGGGCAAAACGGATAATGTGTTCGTGGGTTTCTTTTGCCAGCATACCTTCGTGCATCAATGCTTCGCAAAAGCGCCGGGCGCCACCGGCTTCGTTTTTTAATTCTACACCGATAACCAATCCGCGGCCACTAATTTCTTTGATGTAATCGCTATCGATTTGTTTTAGTTTTTTCAAAAAATAGTCGCCTAACTCGGCAGATTTTTCCGCGAGGCGCTCTTCTACAATCACATCTAACGCGGCACAAGCAATGGAGGCTGCCATCGGGTTACCGCCGAAAGTGCTGCCGTGATCGCCGGGTTTAAATACATCCATTACTTCTGAGGTGCTGATAAAAGCGGAGATCGGGTAAAACCCGCCGGAGAGCGCTTTGCCAATCGTAACGCCATCCGGTTTTACATCTTCATGCTGGAAGGCAAACATTTTACCGGTTCTACCGAGGCCGGTTTGGATTTCATCGAAAACCAACAGCACGTTGTTGTCGCGGCAAATAGTTTCAGCTTGTTTCAAAAATCCATCGGGTGGAATATTGATGCCGCCTTCGCCTTGAATCGGCTCAAGAAAAAATGCGGCGGTATTGGGCGTAATGGCGTTGCGTAATGCATCGGCATCGCCAAATGGAATAATTTTAAATCCCGGGGTTAACGGCCCAAAGCCGGATTTATACTGTTTTTCGCTGGAGAAACTCACAATCGAAATCGTTCGCCCGGCAAAATTTTCCACACAAACAATGATTTCTGCCTGATCTTCCGGCACGCCTTTTACGGTGTAGGCCCATTTTCGAATCGCTTTTAGCGCCGTTTCCACGGCTTCTGCGCCGGAGTTCATCGGCAGCACTTTCGGTAAACCGGATAGCTCTGATAGTTTTTTGTACAGATACGGCAAACGATCATTACGAAACGCTCGTGATGTCAGCGTTACCTTTTTAGCCTGCTCGATCATCGCTTGCATGATTCGCGGGTGGCAATGCCCCTGGTTTACGGCAGAATATGCACTGAGAAAATCAAGATATTTATTACCTTCCACATCCCAAACCCAAATGCCTTCCGTTCTTTGAATCACCACATCCAGGGGATGATAGTTGTGTGCACCATATTTATTTTCCAAATCGATAAAATTTTGGGTTTGTGTTTTCATCAATCGCTCCTCCTTACACATCTAATTTTGAAATCAGTTCTTTAACCGCATTTGCCGAATTTTCCAGCATACGTTTTTCGTCATCATTTAACTTAAGTTCGAACACTTTTTCTACCCCATTTTTGCCAATTTTGATCGGAACGCCGAGATAAATATCGGAGTAACCATATTCGCCTTGCAGGTAGGCGGCACACGGCAGGATTCGGTTTTTATCCTTTACTACCGATTCTACCAATTCTAAAATCGCAGAAGAAGTTGCATAATATGCGCTGCCGGTTTTTAGCAGGCCAACGATTTCACCGCCACCCTTGCGAGTTCGCTCCACGATGGCGTCGATGCGTTCCTGGCTCACTAACTCCGTTAAAGGGATGCCGCCGACCATAGTGTAACGCGGTAACGGAACCATCGTATCGCCGTGTCCCCCTAAAACCAGTGCTTGAATATCTTTGGTCGATACGCTCAATTCCAGGGCGACAAAGGAGCGATAGCGTGCAGTATCCAGAACCCCGGCCATTCCAAATACACGGTGATGCGGAAAGCCTGACGTTTTGTAGGCGGTGTACACCATCGCGTCAAGCGGGTTCGATACGACAATAAGTACACTATTTGGCGAATATTTTACAACTTGTTCCGTAACGCTTTTAACAATAGCAACATTTTTGGCTAATAAATCATCCCGTGACATGCCCGGTTTACGAGGTAGCCCGGCAGTAATAACAACCAGGTCAGAGTCTGCCGTTGATTCATAACTATTTGCGCCGGTGATAAGGCAATCGCTGCCTTCAATTGGGGCGGATTCCCACATGTCCAGCGCTTTTCCCTGGGGAACGCCTTCGATAATGTCGACGAGAACGCACTCGTTGGCTAATTCTCGATCAACAATTCGCTGTGCGGTGGTTGCGCCAACATTTCCGGCGCCAACAACGGTGATTTTCATTTCAAACTCCTTTCGTTTTTTTTGGCGATTCAGAGGGAGAGTAAACGCCCTTTGTTCTTTAATTCATAAACTAACTAAACTTAACGAAGGGAAAATGTTTGTTCAATCTTTTTTAAAGATTTGTTTGACTTAGCGCACTCTTTATCGCCATTCTTCCGCTCAAAACAGCGCTTTCAATTGTTGCCGGCAGGCCGGTATCGATCCAATCACCGGCAAGGAACAAATTTTTAAAATTGGTTTGTACCGCCGGGCGTAATTTTAACGCTTCCGGTGTTTGTCGGAATGTAGCGGATTTTTCTTTAACGATTTTACTCGCTTGTAATTGAAACCCATCAAATATCCCTTTGGAAAAAAAGTAGGTAAACTCTTTATCTATTAAACTTAGCAAATCACTATTGGATAAATCAACTTGTTTGGATGCAGCGCTAATAACGACTGTATATCCAAAGCCTTCCTTATTATCTGATTGATCCGGCAGCGGAAAAATCCATTGAACAGGAGAATTAACGAAAGCGATTGGAAATGGGCCATCGATTGGTTTTTTGAGCCACAAATTGATGGTAATAATCGGCTGTCTCTTATACACATCTCCGAGCCCACGAGA
>CAXHHS010000678.1:0-4429 GCA_964015645.1 uncultured bacterium | reverse complement strand
CACCCTCGCTGTCGATGCCGCATTTCCCTTCCTGCACCTGGATCGCAAATTTATGCACCTCGGGTTTCATATTTACGATGTCGGCTTTCAATCACCTAACGTAGAGGCAGCAAAACCAATGGTTTACAGCACAGCACTGCTGCTGATTGTAATCGTTGTTTTGTTAAATATTATCGCAATCTATTTTCGCAACCGGCTGCGAAAACGATATAAATCCGCAACCTTTTAATTCGTTTTCTACTTGTTTTCCGTGCAAAGAAACGCTAACTAAATTAGTTTAAGGATAAAAATGGAAACCGTTCAAGAAAAATTTACAATGGGAACTCCGACGTCTCCGCAAGAAGAAAAACCGACGATACAACCTCCCGCGCAAGAGAAGACTGCCATCGAAACCCAGCGCCTGGATTTTTATTATAACGAAGAAACCCAGGCGCTTAAAGATGTCAATCTTGAAATACCGGATAAAAAAGTAACGGCGTTTATCGGCCCTTCCGGCTGTGGTAAGTCTACCTTATTGCGTTGTTTTAATCGCATGAATGATTTGATCCCCGGATCATTTTTAAAAGGCAAGGTTTTTATTAACGAGCAGGATATTTACCTCGATAGCGTCCGTCTGGAAGAATTGCGTAACCAGGTTGGGATGGTATTTCAAAAATCAAATCCGTTTCCCATGTCGATTTGGGAAAATGTCTCCTTTGGGCCAAAAGTAAATGGCATTACCGGTAAAAATGAATTGGATGAAATCGTCGAATTCTCTCTCAAACAAGCCGATTTATGGCGGGAAGTAAAAGATCGTTTAAAAAGCTCCGCACTGGACCTGTCCGGTGGTCAACAACAACGGTTGTGCATTGCCAGAACGCTGGCCAATAAACCGGAAATAATTTTGATGGATGAACCGGCTTCTGCCTTAGATCCTATTTCCACCGGCAAAATCGAAGAAACGATTGATGAGCTGAAAAAGAATTATACCATCGTGATTGTTACGCATAATATGCAGCAGGCCGCCCGCATTTCCGACTATACCGCGTTTATGATGCTGGGCGAAATGATTGAGTTTGACGTGACAAAGAAGATATTTACCAATCCTTCGGTGAAGATGACGGAGGATTATATTACAGGACGATTCGGATGAAAGAAAAATTCCAACAACTATTAGAGAATATCAAAAAAGATCTCATTTTTCTGGCTAATGAGGTGGAGCATAGTATTCGCCAGGCAATAAAAGCACTGGAACAACAAGATAAAAAATTAGCGGAACAGGTGATTGCTCGCGACCATGAAATTGATATCATGGAAGTAAAAATCGAAGACCAGATTTTGACATTGCTGGCATTGCAGCAGCCAGTGGCTATCGATCTTCGCTTTATTGTCGGTGGATTAAAAATGAACAATGACCTGGAGCGGATCGGAGACCATGCCAGCAACATTGCCGAAACCGTTCCCTGGCTGGCCAATCAACCGTTGATGGATGTGATTGGCAAAATTTTGGAGATGAACGAAATGGCTTGTAAAATGCTCCATGATGTCGTTAGCGCGTTTATTCACCAGGATGCCGATATGGCCAGAAAGGTCTGTGCAATGGATAATGAGGTAGATGAGTTGTATGATAAGATTGTTGCGGAAACTTTGGGAAAAATCAAAGCGGATGTGGTCTTATTAGAGCAAGGATATGCACTGATTCGTGTTTCGCGATTTCTGGAGCGGGTGGGCGATTTAGCCACCAATATCGGCGAAGATGTGGTGTTTATGAAAGAAGCGAAAATTATCCGGCATCATTTTGAAGAGTAATTATTCCAATAAAATCATCTTCCTGAGACGAATATCGCTGCCTGCTTTCAAACGATAAAAATAAATTCCGCTGCTTACCTTATTGCCAGCGTCATTTTTTCCATCCCATTTTAACGAATGAAACCCCGGTGAAAAATTTCCATCTGCTAAAACCCGTACTGTTTGCCCCAGGATGTTAAAAATCTTAAGTGTAACCTCTACAGCATTCGGAATAGCAAACCGAATTGACGTTTCGGGGTTAAAGGGATTGGGATAGTTTTGTTCCAGAACAACCGTTTGCGGAACACTTTCTTCACTCGTAGTGAGAAAATATTCCGGCAGCGTTTTAGTGCCAATAAAAACCTCGTTTTCCGCGCGAAAAAACATGTGGTCGATGTAAATTGTATTGGGAGAATTGCTGCCAGGAACCGGGCTGGTATCTTCGACTCGTACATAAATATCGCCACTGACAGCATTGGGGAGCGTGAAGGATTGGTACGAGTTGTCATCCGCCGTTTTGGAAACGATTAGCATATCGGTGTAGATTTCATCATCAACGGAATAAGCAAATACAAAATTATCGATAATAGAACCCGAATTTTTGTGCGCTTCCAAAAAGAACGTCAGTAACATACCGCTTTCTATTCCGAATCTCCATTTGTGAACCACTTTTCCCACCGGTCGCCGGAGTTTGGTGTCAATCTGCTCGCGAATCGATTGGTAGTTGTTGTTACTCGAATCCGTAGCAGCAAACGATCCGGTAACGGTTCCGAGATAACTTTCTTCCCCGCTTGAAAAAATGTCTATATAGTTTCCCGGTAGCGGAAAAGAGATGCAAGCTGTTTGAGAATATTCCGAAAGCCCGCGATCGCTAAACGCGCGCAATCGATAGCAGTAGTTTGCCACCGGCGGTATTTCACTGTCTGTAAAATGTGTGACATTGGCGTCAACGACCGAAATTTGCTGAAAATTATTGCCGTTATCGCCAGACCTCTCAACGATAAACCCGGCTTCTATAGTCGAATGATCGCTCCACGAAAGCATAGCAGTCGCGCCAAAACCGCTTACTAGCAAATTGGCGGGCGAGGGCATAAGCGTTTCCTGGCAAATAACCTGTGTGGAGGAGGAGTTTCCGAAATCATTAAAAGCTGAAATGCGGTAACAGTATTTGGTGAAAACACTCAACCGAGAATCGAGATATTGGGCTGAATCATTTTCAACAATCGCAAGGCGGCGGAAGGTAAGCCCATTATCTTCGGAACGTTCGATTTTAAACCCGGTCTCATTCAGCGAATTATCCGACCAATTTAACATAATTTGCGTGCTTGTTTTCAGCGATCCACTCAAGCCCGATGGCGAAAAAGGAGCGATACCGGCGCAAATACTGTTAGAATATTGTGAATTCCCAACTGTGCTAAATGCCCGAATGCGATAACAAAAACCGGAAGGTGGCGGCATGTCGTTATCGATAAATTGCGTTGTATCAGATCCCACCTCGGCAAGTTGAATAAACGTTTCCCCGTTATCTTCGGAACGTTCGATTGCGAACCCGATTTCATCCGGCGCGTTATCTGCCCAATGCAGCATTATAAGGCTGTCATTTACAATTGAGCTGCTCAAATCCGATGGCGCAAAGGGAGCGGTACCGGCACAGCTATTGTTTGAATACTGCGAATTTCCAGAGGCGCTAAATGCAAGAACGCGATAACAATAATGGGTAGATAATGGTAAATTTCTGTCGGTAAATTGTACGGTATCCCGACCGACTTCTGCAATTTGAGTAAAGGACATTCCGCCATCCTCAGAGCGTTCGATCTTAAAGCCGGTTTCGTCAGGAGAATTATCCACCCAATTTAACCCGATTTGCGTACCAGCTAACAAAAAACTGCTCAAATCCGAAGGCGCAAATGGAGCAATGCCAACACAGACAGTATTCGAATATCGCGAATTGCCTGCATTGCTAAATGCTCGAATGCGGTAGCAGTAATCGTTCGATTGCAACAGGTTGTTATCGATAAATTGGGTTATATCCGGCCCTACTTCGGCAATTTGAATAAACGTTAATCCGCCATCCCCGGAGCGTTCAATTGCAAAGCCGGTTTCATCCGGAGAATTATCAACCCATTGTAATTGTACGCCGGTTTCCGAAATATTGCCGGAAGAAAGGTTCGATGGAGCAGTTGGGAGCGTATTTATACAAACGGTATCAGAAACGGCAGATGCGCCATTGGCATTAATCGTTCGGATGATATAACAATACTCCCGGGATGTGGTTATGTCGACATCGCTGAATTCGGTTGTGTTTCCGCTAACGCTGGCAATTTCTTGAAAATTGCTTCCGCTATCCTGGGAACGTTCGATTTTTATATCAAAATCGCCGCCGGTAACTTCAGTCCAATTTAAGTTGATAGTAGAGTCGGAACCCAAAACCGCCGTTAAACCTTGCGGGGAATTTGGCAGGGTGATCGCACAATTCGAATTCGAAAAATCGGAATTTCCGGCGTCACTGAACGCTCGTACTCGATAACAATATTCTGTGGAAGCAGAAAGCGTATTGTCGCTGTAACTATCTGTATTTTCAGGCGCTTCAGCGATTTGAACAAAGTCTCCGCCAGCTTTTGACCGCTGGATGATAAACCCGGTTTCGTCCGGCGAATGATCC
>CAXHHS010000677.1:0-4438 GCA_964015645.1 uncultured bacterium | reverse complement strand
GATTTAGAGGGGTTTTTTAATAAAACATCACGACACGATCAAATCCATACAGTATAAGTATGTTCGAAATTATCATTTTTAGTTGTTTTAAAAATAACACGACACTAAATTTGCCGCTCTTTTGGAGACAGATTTTTTGATTTATGCGGGCGTGGCGGAATTGGCAGACGCGCATGACTTAGGATCATGTGAACTATGTTCGTGGAGGTTCGAGTCCTCTCGCCCGTACAAAAGGGGTTGATTTTTGCAACTCTTTTTCGTGTCTTAATAGCGAAAATGCAAGTTGCAAAAATTTCTTCCCAACAAATAATCACCTTCGATTTACGGGGAGCCTTCTTTTTAGCAGCTTTTATGATCACCGTGTTTCGAAGGTTTTTATATACGGCAGATCGCTCACCTTCTTCAAAATCAATCCCATTTTAAAAAATAAAACAACGATTTTGTGCCGAACCCCTATCCGGTTCGTGACTTTAAAATTAATTTTGCAACACAATATATACATTATACGGAACTGCAGTAATCTGTAGAAGTTAGTCCAGATGAGAGGAGCGGAATATGGAAGAATGGAAAGTAATGGGGTGGGATTTAGTAGACTATTATATTGCAATTGCAATTATTCTTTTGATGGTTGGATTTGTCGGCTCGCGGGTTATTAAAGAATTTTTGAGAAAATTGAAAGAATAGTAGGCAAGAAAGCTTTTAGCATCAATCTAAGCGATCATATCTTTTTAGCATCCAAACGCCTCCATAATTTTTCTGATTCTCGCCAAAGTTTTTCGCCTTCCCCGGGATCATATACTTTCTCATCCATCTTTTTGGGTATGAACATGTGCATATACTCGTTCGTTTTGCCTTCAAAATCGTCCGAAGCTGCCATGTAGATTGCCGGCTTAGCGGCTTTTCCCGGAGAACGGAATATTATCGCAAAAATTGCCCGCAGCAATATTCGAATCGGGAAGGGCGTTTCCCGAATAATATTGGTGTTTACCGGGCCGGGGCAAATGGCATTCACTTGTGCTTTTACCGAATTCCGGTTAAGCCGCCGGGATAACTCCGTTGCGAATGTATTTAAAACCAGTTTGAAATAACTGTAGTTTGAAATCGCCTTTGAAACTCCGTATTCGAAATACCTGCCAAACTCATCGTAATCGATGGCGGAAGAATCCCGATGAGAATCCGAGGAAATGAAAATAATTCGCGGCTGTTTGGTTTCATCAGGCCGGATAATGTTTTTCTCCAAAAGAAGATTCGTCAAAATAAAATTGGAAAAATAGTTAACCAGGAACAGCTCGTCGAGACCAGAGGGCGTTTTGCGAGATTTGGGAGCGGCGGAAGCAGCGTTCAGAAACAAAACATCGATTGTAATGCCAGCTTTCCTTAAACCATCTACAAAGTCGTGAATTGTATCGATCCTGGTAAGATCGATGTAGCGCATTTCGATATTTTGGGAGCCGCTTAATTTCCGAACCTTTTCCCCGGCTTCGGGAATTTGCCGCCGGCAGGCCATGATAACGTGCGCATCCCTTTTGGCGACAGAAACGGCAAGCGCAAACCCCAGGCCGGAATTTGCCCCGGTAATCAAAGCCATTTTACCGTTAAAAGAATCGCTATCTTTAAAGCGGTGTTCCAGTTCTTGCTTGCGAAAAAGATCGTAGAATCCCGTTAAAGCAGCGACAACCGGGTTTTCAAATCTACCTTTTGCCATGAGATTTATTTTTTCCTGAACCAGGGGATCAACATTGACACCTTTTTCTGGTATACTATGTAATCCGGGTATTTTTCAAGGATACGCTGCTCCATCATGGGGCTGCTGATAAAAACAAATAGCAGGATCATTGCCACAACCCCGGAAGCCATCCACCACTGAAAGTTCGCGGAGGATAATCCCATCAATAATAAAGAAGTCCAAAAGAGGATTTCCCCGAAATAATTGGGGTGCCGAGAATATTTCCAGAGACCGCTATCGATGTAGTTGTTTTGAGAACTCTGCCGGTGCTTTCGCATTTGCTCATCAGCAATGAACTGGATGATAGGAGCGATGAAACCTGTGAGGGCGCCGGCAGCAAAGAGAAACCACCTCACATTAGATATAGAATCCTTGCCGCCGGAAAAGCTATCGAAAAATCCAATTATCGGGAGGCATCCCAAAAACACCAGGAGCGTTGGGAAAAGGTGAATTCCCAGGAAGTTTACTAAGGGATAAAAATAGCCGGTTTTTTTCTTCAAATCGCCGTATCGCCAATCCTCATGCCGAATGCCTTCCCAGCCTCGATACCAATTGAGCGTCAGGCGAATACTCCACCAGGCGATGATAATCAATAAGAGTATTTCCTGTAGCATCCAATCGCCGGGGGCATATTGGTATTTCCAGTAAATAGCAATTGGCAGCGGCGCAACGCTCCAGTAAGGATCGTAAAAGCTGGCGTTTTTAAAGGCGATACTAAATCCAAACACAATGGCTGTTGCAACAACATCTGCTGCCAGTGTTTTTAGGATCGTTTGTTCCGTCTCGATACTTATTAGTGCCCAATAAGCTCCGGCAAGGGCAACTACATAGCAAATTGCCACCCATAAAGTGCCGGATTTTTTCTGAGGATTCATCATATTATATATATGTATGGAGGTGGCTCTCAACTCACAATAGGTTGTCTTACACATTTTTCGAGAAGTGCTTTCCAGCGAGGGACATCGATTTCCCAACATACGGTGATATGGGGCGCTCCTTTGCCAGTGGCAGGTTGCCACATGGCAACGTTTGCTGTATCGTGCGGCGTAACACCGAGTTGATCTATAACCGTCATTCCGCGTGTAAATTCTCCTTTGCATTCAATCTCCACATAGTGCTGACTGCGGTTTGTGCAGATGCCCGGATCGAGAGCTATTGCCATTGCTACCGGATCCGGAAGACCAATGCCGGGGTCGCCCAACCACTCCCGGTTGGTTTGCAAAGCTGAAGCGTTACAGTCGATGGCAAAATGTGATAGCGGCGTATTGATTTCCTCCTTGTAGTAACGCATCTCTTCTTCAAACAAATTTGCCGATCCCCGGCACAGCTCCCAACCAACCATTTCAATCGGCAGCCCGGAGCGGAAACAGATGCGTGCGGCTTCCGGGTCGCACCAGATATTGTATTCCGCAGCCGGGGTGATGTTGCCAACGGTGCAGGCCGCACCGCCCATTACCACACAACGGCTCACATTCGGAATAATTTCCGGCGCTCGTGAAACGGCCAGGGCAACATTTGTCATTGGACCAAGCGTGACGAGAATAATACCGGGATTGGCGCTAATGTGTTCGATAAGTGCATCGACCCCGTGCCCGGCAGCCGGGGGTGTTTTCGGAGGCGGGTAATTCATGTTGCCCATGCCATCCCGGCCGTGGAAAAACTCCGCGCGGTACGGCTCGCGCAGCAACGGTTGCTTAGCGCCCTCATAAACCGACGTATCTTTGCCGCATAGTTCTACCGTATAACGGGCGTTAATGCTGCCCTGCTCGGTTGCAACATTACCGGCCACAATGGTGATTGCGACGACTTTAATGCCCGGGCTAATCAGCGCCATCATTAATGCCACAGCATCGTCTGAGGCCGTGTCAGTGTCGATGATCATTTTTTGAGTCATAGATTTTGGCTCCGAATTATAAGAAATTTTAGGTTTATTCTTCTCCAATCGTGGTTTTTAAACGTTTCATAAATGTTTTTCTGGGTATTTCTTTTGCGCCCAAATTTTCCAATAACGGCGTTAGCATTTGGATATCGATCCAGGTAAAACCCTCTTCTCGAAAATATTCAATTGCTTTTAGCAGGGCAAATTTTGAGGCATTCGGCTCGAAATAAAACATGCTTTCCCCGGCAAAATAGTTTCCAATCCGTACGCCGTAAAGCCCGCCGGCAATTTTACCACTTTGATTATAGGTCTCAAAACTGTGGGCAAATCCAGCGTGGTGAAACTCAATGTAGGTATTCAGCATTTGCCGTGTAATCCAGGTTCCCTGGCCTTTGCCGCGATTTTTGCTATTCGCGCAGTGGTGAATCACCGCTTCAAAGTTATGATTGATGCGAAAAGAAAACCGGTTTGATTTTAGATGGCGTTGCATTCTCCGGGGAATATGGAGGTCATCAAAATCCAGAATCGCTCGCTGCGGTGGGGCAAACCAAAGAATTTGATCTTCGCGTGCCGGCCAGGGGAATATGCCGGAGCGATACGCCAATTCCAGGCTCCCAACTTCCAAATCTCCGCCAACTGCCAGTAAACCGGATTCAGGATCGGCTAATTCTACCGGTGGAAATTCGATAATCATATTCTCTTCAAACAGTCTCTCGTAAATTTGTATTACTCAATATACTCAGGATAAAGGAAAAGTTGAAAAGCTTTTTGCGTCTGTTTTTTACTTCTACCGTCTAAGAGGCTGTTTGGAAATTCGCCACTAAGGCACGAAG
>CAXHHS010000676.1:0-4450 GCA_964015645.1 uncultured bacterium | reverse complement strand
TTTGTTCTTATAGCCACTATCTGTTTAGCGGGGTAATTTCATAAAAATAACAGCGGGGGAAAAATGGGAATTTTACGAATTATAGAACGATGGAGAATTATATTATTATTTATAATTTGCCCATTTACATTTTCGGCCTGTTTAGAGCCATTCGCTAATTTTCAAAGGAGTGCATCTAAACCGTTTAGAAAACCTCCGAATGCGACTATCCAGGCTTTCCCTGTAACGGATGATCGTATTTTACTTTCAAAAAATTTAATAAAAGAGTATGAAATTACGGATACGCAATTGGAGTCAGTTTTTGTCTATTATGGCTCAGAAATTGTATTTAGATTTGTGGATATTAACCGGGATAAAGCGATCGCGAATAATAGATTGTTTCTCACCAAAACAGATAAAACCCGAAATGTCAAATTGCGAAAAGACGTTCCGGGCAGAATCACATCATTTTTTATCGAATATGATGCAATAAGATTAGAAAATGTCAAGAAGTTTAAAGTCGTGTTTGATAACCCGGCAGAAGGACTCGGAAGGCTTGAATTAACATTTGGCCCCGATTTCGATGGAAATTACGCCCTGGAAGATAGCTGGTTCTTTGAAGATAAAATTACTTATCAGGGGAATAAATATCTTTGTATTAGCGGCTGCAATAATAATTATCTTTATGCACCCGGTAAAGAGATCCAAATTCAAGTAAGAGACCGCCGGCGTAAATGAGAATGACAACATCTCATGACTCCGGCGGTATATTTAGAAGGCTGAATAATTACAAATCCATAGTATCAACATCTCAACTCAACGCCCTGTCAAACTCCAAAAGCTGGTGCTTATCAAATGTTCTCCGCCGCCGAAAATTCCGCGGCGATTGGCCAACATGCTGGCTAAACAGGCGATTGATAGAACTAAGGCTTTCGAATCCTACCTCAAAACAAACCTGCGTAATCGACATATCGGTCGATAATAACAACTTTTGAGCAGCGTCCAACCGCTTGCGGATTAGATATTGATGCGGCGTTTCGCTAAAGGCGGTTTTAAACAATCGCAGAAAATGATAGCGGGAAAGGCTGGCAATATCCGCCATTTCCGGAAGCCCGATGTTATCTTTAAAGTTGCTGTCGATAAAATCCTTTGCGCGGTGCAGCCGCCGGTAAATTTCCACACGGGTGGAATACCGAATCGGCGGAAGCATTTCGATTTCGCTGTAAATATTCCGATGCACTTGCAACATACCCTCCAACAAGTCACAAAAATATTCTTCTAACGCAATTTGGCTTCCCTGGCCATTCAAAATCAACTTCCGTAAGTGGTGTAATTTCGGTGTTAAAATATTATCATGGGGATAAAGCTTTTCAAAAAATAACACCGGTTGGTTGTAGGTTAAGTGCGGATCTGCCAACAGTTTATCATCCGGCGTTAGCAGGCTGGCCATTACTTCCGAAACAAAATCCTTATTAAAAAAAATCGTCAATGATTCTACATCGGTATCCGAATCGACAAAATTGCAATAACAACGCTGGTTATTTAAAATAAGGTAGGATGAATTATCCACGATAACCCGGTTGCGATCGAAATCGTAACGCTCCTGGCCGTTAAATACATATTTAATCGATAGCGGGCCGATTTGATTGAGATAAGATGCTTTAACGGCTTTATGGTAAATAATCCGGTTTGGGCAATTGGTGATATCGCGACTTTTTACAGGACTGTGAATACTACCGGATAGTTCTTTCTGAACATGATCGGAATAAAACTTGATCACCATAACCTTAACCCCTTTCTTAAGAAATTTGTGGTTTTACCTCCTCGGAAAAGCAAAAAGAAAATACATTCAAATTGGTATTATAAAAAGAGCCAATTTGTATTATTTTTTTAGAGCCAATTTGGGTTTAAGGAACGCGGATAACACAGGTGATACGAATTTTCACGGATTAATCTAATAAACTACCAAATTTGTTTTGGCGAATTGAGGATGGGAGTGCAAAATTCATTTTGCACTCGTTCGAGCGGATTAAATATTGGACGGTAGATCTTCTACCGAATACAAAAAAACCCGGCTAGGTGCAGCATCTGCGATAAAATTGGGGATTTGGATATTGGTGAGATAGCTTCCATCCGGAATAGTATCTTCAATATAAATCATTTCCGTAATGGTTTTTTCGATGCGAGTATTGGCATCCGAATGATGGCTGTGAGGAGGAATATTCCAAAAAGTATGGTGGGCATTTAATTGGCCCTCGTCGAACACCTTGTCTACCGAAGGTAAATCTACCATCAAATGTTGAACCGGTAATTCGCAAATAAATCGCATGGCATCCAAAGAAAAAAACGGCGGCGGTTGATCCAAATAGTTTCGTGATGTTTTGCTATTTTCATTCGGTAGCGTTCGGATAATTAGCCCGCGGAGAAAATCGGTAGGTATTTTTTTTAGAGCAGTTTTTAGGGAAGAACGAGTTATCACAAAATCGTTTTCTTCTTTCAATGGCAGATATTCTTCTTTCGTATCGAATGCGGATACCGGTTCAACCGTTATTAATGAAGATGGGATTAAGCAGTCTTTCAAAATTTTTTGAATCGAGATTTGTTCGTTCGAAATATGACCGGCACATTCCGTATGTGTTCCGTTACAATGTGGAATTAAGCGGTACGATTCCACATTGCAGCTGCCACCACGGAAGGTATCTCCAATAAAATCAGCAGTTTCCAGTGTTTCTGATACCGCCGGAGCTACACCAAAATGATTCGGCTGCTCGCCATTAAAGTTTAATGGAATTGAAATATCGATAGGGTTATCAATTTCGATTCGGTAAGATTTAGAATTAACCGTAAGGGTGAGTTTCATTCTTTTTGAAGGATAAATTTTTGAAAGGTTTTATCCTTTATCCTTCATCCTTATAAAGTCATTTGCTTCTTTCTGAAGCCACTCTAATGCCGAGCCGCTTAATAATTTTTCTTTCACGCTGTCAGCCAAATCTGTCATCGATTCAATTAATTTTCCCGGCACTGTTTCACCAAGTGGAAAAGGGTAATCGCTGCCCAGGGCTATTCTTTCCGCGCCGACCAGATCGATGAGATAGTGTAATACACGAGGGTCGTGCACCAGGGAATCCAGGTAAAATTTGCCGAGATAGTTTCGCGGGTTTACGTCGTTATCGATGGCGCATAAATCGGGGCGAACGTTGTAGCCGTGTTCAATTCTCCCGATGGTTGCGGGGAAAGAGCCGCCACCATGCGCAAATGCGACTCGCAACCTTGGCAGCCTCTCAAACACCCCACCAAAAATCATGGAACAGATTGCAAGCGATGTTTCTGCCGGCATTCCGACGAGCCAGGGCAGCCAGTATTTAGGCATACGATCTTTGCCCATCATATCCCAGGGATGCACAAAAATTGCTGCGCCAAGTTGTTCCGCTGCCTGAAAAAATGGAAAAAGATTTTCATCATCTAAATTCCAATCATTAATATGAGTACCGATTTCTACGCCTGCCAAACCGAGCGATTTTACACAACGCTCCATTTCTCTGATGGCTAAATCCGGCGCTTGCATTGGCACCGTTCCCAAACCAATAAAACGGGTTGGATAGTCCGCTACAATTCCGGCGATGTGGTCGTTCAAAAATTGCGCTAATTCCAGCGTATGCTGCGGCTTCGCCCAATATCCAAACATTACCGGGACGGTCGAGAGCACTTGCACATCAACGCCAAATTCGTCATACTCCCGCATTCGCGTTTCGGGAGACCAGCAATTATCTTGTATTTCCCGAAAAAATTTTCCGTCGATCATCATTTTGGCGCAGCAGGGCTTGTGGTGCTCCAAGTTAATAAAGCCGCCGTAATCGAATTTGTCTTTCCAGGCCGGCATCTTTTCCGGTAGAATGTGCGTGTGAATGTCTACTTTTAGCATAACGAGGATAAGGATAAAGGGTGAAGGATAAAATGGCGGCAGCGATAGGTTCGAAATAAATGACTGCTACTGCCGCTGCAACTGCTATTATTTTTGGGGCGGTTCCATCACTGCATTACAATTTTTACAAGTGCGATTTTCTTCGCTTTTAAAAAAGCGCTCCATAATTGGGGGAAGTTGGGTGACGATGTTTTTCAATTCGAAATACTCGTCATAAAGCTTTTGGCCACATTCTTCGCAATACCATTGAAAACCGTCTTTTTCCCCGGAGTTACGTTTGCGTTCGATGACCAATCCCACGGTATTTGCGGGACGCTGGGGAGAATGAGGCACTTTCGGTGGCAGCAAATAAATGTCTCCTTCGCGGATGGGAATATCAATGACTTTAGTGCCATCCATTACTTTTAAGGTAATATCACCTTCGATTTGATAGAAAAATTCTTCGCCTTCATTATAATGAAAATCTTTCCGCGCATTTGGCCCGCCGACTACCATCACAATAAAATCATCGGTATCTTCGAATATCATTTTATTGCCAACTGGCGGTTT
>CAXHHS010000675.1:0-4453 GCA_964015645.1 uncultured bacterium | reverse complement strand
AAATGAAAATTATGAGCTTAATGCATTTGCAAATTTGAAAATCTTGACAATACCTGGAAATTGGGAAGGAGAAATTTCATGGAAAGCATTATTGAAATCCCCGCAAATTGGTGCATAGATAAAAATATTCTCTCCGGCTATCTCGATTTGGATACCGCCAGAGAAATCGTCGAATCCGGAATCTCGGATGAATGTTTCGTCACCATCAAAGCATTTTATTTTCGGGATAATGTCATCGGCGAGACCCGGGCGCCTGCTGCCGCTATCCGGGCAAAGTTTAAAGAAAAGGTTATGAACGAGCCTTTAACATCATAGGGTGTGTTTAAAAAATCAAATTAATAACAGAAATTCAAAAGTCTACAATACCGTTAGGCAACTGCTTCGTTAAATTGAGATACTTTTTTTCGCCGTTTATATCAAAGCGAACAATATTTGTTTGGGCATCGAATAATTCCATCAACACTTTGTTTTCAACCTCAATCGTTTTTACAGCCGCAACATTCGTTACTTGAAGAACGCTCCATGCAACATCCGCCTCATAGTATCTTTCCAAAAAGATTACATTCGCGGTATCGCCATTTACTTTCATCATAAAATGATCAGTAATGTAATTTGCAATTAATTCCGGGCTATTTTCGCTTTCGGTTTCTTTGTCTAAATCCGGGCGGTCGAATCCGCGGTTAACGATAGCGTCTTCCAAATCATTTGTAAACGTCCGCACTTTTATAATAAGCCGGTTTTCATCCGCTTTAAATTTCACGCTGCTTACGCTAACGTAAAATTCGTGCGCCAGTACGCTGACGATTGAAAAAAGAATACAACATCCCAATATACTAAAAAGATTTCGGTTCATTTTTCCGATCAAATTGAATTACAACTAAAATTATGTGCTATATCGATTATATAATCTCATAACTAAAAATTATATACCTGAGAATTTTTGCGGATTCGACCATCTATTACTTGTAAAATATTGATGATAACGGTATCTTTGAATTAACACTCGGTAAAGTGTTTATTAAAATACGATAAAACGCTTAAGTTGAAATTAATACAATACTCAGATTGCTTTGTTTTAATCGAACGATTTAAAACAGGTAATCGATTCATTTACAAAAAATCAAATCGGGGGAAAATAAATGATTGATCCGGCAATCGCAACTATTTTCGCTGCACTCATTTCAACAATCGGCACTATCATTGTGGCTTATTTTCAGATAAGGGCTACTACCAAAAAGCAACAGGCCGATGAAGAAAAAACTTTATATTCTCGGAGAATAAAAATTCTATTTATCGTTTCAGCGGTATTTTTAATGTCAGCGGTTGCCCTGGCATTTTACATCAATACGGAATCTCAGTTAAAGGAATCGGAGCATCGGTTAAAGGAAGAGATAAACAAATTGGGAACTAAAATTGATTCTCTCAAAACTGTTATTACGAATAAACAAGATGAGATTGAAAACCAGCAGCATACAATTAAAATGGTAACAAACGATACCCTTAGTTTGCGCCAAAAGATCAGAACAAAAACTACTGAAATCGACTCAATCAATGGTTTATTAGCGTCTAAAGAGGAACGGATTTCAAGCTTAAATACACTGGTAAGAGACGAGCAAAAAAAATTAAGGGATTACAAAGACCGTATTGAAGAACTTACAAAAATTGAAAACAGCTTATTTCAAATTATAATAAGAAGAGTTGAAGGCTATAATAATCCATGTCTTAACCGAATTAAAGAGAAATTGAAAGAGAAAGGCTTTCAAAATATCAACGTTCAAGCGCCGCAA
Source organism: uncultured bacterium (assembly GCA_964015645.1). Classification (GTDB taxonomy): domain Bacteria; phylum Calditrichota; class Calditrichia; order RBG-13-44-9; family J075; genus CAXHHS01. The sequence goes on along the minus strand of CAXHHS010000675.1, from coordinate 2,666 downwards.
AAAGAAAATACAATTGATCGCAGTAAAATAGTTTATTCCTCAAAAAATAAAAATAAAGCGCAAGATATTATGAATATTTTAGAGGGAATATCTTGCGTGAAAGATAAACAACCGGAATTAGCTCCTACCGGAAATGATGAAAAAACAATAGCTTTATATTTAAAATGAAAATTTGAAAATATTGCAGGGGAAATTTTCATGTACAAAAATTACCGGGTTATTTATGGTTTTAGTTCGATCTTATTTCTTCTACTAATTTGTTCTGCCTTTCAGGGATGTAAACCAATTCCAATCCAACTTGCGCGTACAATTCAAATAGATTTTTATACGCAATATTATGAATTTGAAAAAAATATCCCGGATACGACCGACAGAATAACACTTGTTACAGAATTAATGGGGGCCGAAACATTAGGGCTTTTCTTCGACGAATTTAACGAAATGACAAACGACCGATTTATAAGCGAAGCAGATAAGGGAAATATATTTGTTAAAGGCGCTTTATCCATCGTGGTATATTTGAATCCTGTAGAAAGCAATGAGACTTTTTTTGTCGATGGTATTGGTCGATATGCGCTTATTTATCATAATAATGATAAGCAAGAGATACTATTCTCAGCTGATTTTTGGATTAAAAACAACCGCCATTCGATAGAGGAAGATTTACGGAAAAATCGAATGTTAAAAGTCAATATATCCCAAATGTTAACGCGGCATTTCGGGTATTTTAAAAAGGTTACTGATAACGAAACGCATAAAGAAACGATTGAAAAAGAGCAAAAAAATTATCTTAATGAGCTGAACAATAAATTGAGTTTTAATATTCAAATGGAAGATCCTTATGGTAATAATGAAGTCTTCAGAATAAAATATTTTGATGAAAATGGTAAGGTGGCAAAACATAGGGTTTTTTGGGAAAATACTGAAATCGGTTTTTTAAAATTTGACAGCTTAGCATACAATGAATATAAATTGATTGACCTGAGAGGACGCAGCTATATTAAAAGCAAAAGCTATCGCCCCAAATGAAAAATAAACCGCGTTTTTGGGCACACCTGAATCAATATTTTTTAATCACATTGGCTCTCATGAGAAATTGCGCTCCATTATTATTTCCTGTTACCGCGACTAATATGAATGCCAAATATCTTAAACTTATTTTTAAGGTGGTATTCATTCATTTTTCATACTGCTTATTTGGCCAACCGGGTATAATAGAAGATTACAATCATATAAAGTATGAATATCAAAATTTGGATTCATCGGATAAGACGCCTTTAATTATTTGTATACCCGGGTTTACCCAACATAATAGAAGCCAGGAGTTTCTTACATTAAAGGATTACTTCTCGCGAAACGGTTTTTCATATCTCATAATGAATCCTCCGCAACATGGAGAGGAATTTACCTGGTTTAAGAAATTGTACTCCTGGGGAGAGGCTGAAGTAGGTGATTTAATTGAATTAAGCAATTATTTGCAAATCTGGCAAAAACATAGCGAAATTCATCTAATGGGATTTTCTATCGGCGCTAAAATTGTTTTAAAGTTTAGTGCCGAGCCAAAGTACTCGGATTCAATTAAGTCTGTCATCGCCATAGCCGCGCCGTTTCGGGTTGGTGATATTAATGTGAGAATATCCGGCGATATAGTCAGAATTTCGGAAGGATTAATCTCAAGTTTTCACGCAATGAGAAGAGCCGGTTTTCGAGTACCTTATATGGCATTGGCAGGAATGCCAAAGGGATTGTTTATTAACAGGGCTTCTCCGGCAAATGAAATTCCCTTAATAAAAGCACCGTCACTATTAATTCACGGTTCGGATGATTGGTTAACGAAATCATATCATTCAGCGAAGCTGTTCGAATGCGCCAAAGATAGCTCGCAATTTTCGTTAGTAATACTGAATACAAGAACCCATGCCGAAGATATGTTAAGTAGAGGGGAAACGAATTTAAAAACAGGATTTATGGAGATTGTAGACAATTGGTTTAAATTCATTAAAAAAGGAAATTTACCGAACAACAAAAAATTATTTAATGAAGCATTCGGATCAAAACTAAAATCAAACCCTAAAACCAAAGATATACTTTTTCCGGCAAAAAAAGTAACATTTATGAGCAGCCCGGCTTATAATGAACTCAATTCCAATATCTGGATGACCCCCGCCGATTTTAACCATTCTCTGTTTACCCTAAATAGCATTTTTACTTTCAATAAAAACAATCTTTTAAGGCATTTTTTTACCTTTGGATCAAATAAGCTTCACGGGTCTTTTTATGATCGCTTTCGACTCGGCTTCAGCTTTGAACAAGGCAACAGCGATACGTTTTCAAATTATGAAACGTATCTATCGGTTTATTATCCTTTTGGTTCAATTATATGGCTAAGGCGGTTGAGCTATATTGGGGGGATTGGGAATTCTTTTAATCGAAAAATATTATCAGCAGACCTGGCATTTTTGGTCTTGGATTTTCAAATTAACTACGGGCGATTTGTCGATAAAAAAAATGATTGGCAGTTAGCATTGAATTTTCCGCTTGTTGGAAATGGTTCGGGGAGTTACTTTTTGGGAGTTGGCTATAGCCGCTTTATGTCATCCATATCGCCACAGGTGCAAAAAGATAATTTCAAATTTTATTTGTTTATCGGGCCGGGGCTAAAATGG
>CAXHHS010000674.1:0-4453 GCA_964015645.1 uncultured bacterium | reverse complement strand
ACCAAGAAGCTCGTCGGCAGCGTCAGATGTGTATAAGAGACAGGAATATTCCTTAAAATCAGCTAATGGGATAAATTTGGCAGTTTTCAATCAATTCTCCTCATTTGATGGATGTAGCGTTTCTAACGTATTTTGATAGGTGTGAATCAAAAACTCTTCCTGCGAGACCAATTCTCGAAAACCGTTTCTGAGTAATAAAAGTGTCTCCGGCAAATTGGCGGTTTTTAATGCCTCTCTCGAATTCATATGGTTAAGAATAGTGTGGATTGTTGCCTGAACCCCTTCTTCCTGAAGTTTATACAAATTAGATAACTTTAACATGATCTCAAAATCTAAATTGGATTGGGTATTTACATCTTTCATTATTTCCCAGGCAGTATTGTAAATCAGTGATTGCACAAACCCTCTTGGCATCATTTCCCAATAGTAAATTTCACCGTTTTTAAGCATCGTTTTTTGTGTTGCCGGGTCTTTCAGGGCATTCTGAATATTCTTTAAAACTTTCGTATGATAGGGCAGCCATTCTTTTACCGTTGCCAGGTTGTTGATGATTTCTTTTTCCACATTTTCCAAGGCACTTTTTTTCAGCTTTTGCTCTCGCAGGCTTGTTCGATATTCGTTTAACAGCAACGCTAACAATACACTGAAAATAATCAAGATCGATTCCAGTAACAGTTTCGCCAGGTTTTGTTTGTTGATAAATGAAATCATTTTCTATCTTTCAGGTTTCTCTGCAATTCCTCGATATGTAAATCCGCCAATTCGCGGCACATCTTCCGCGTAGAATTGGTCGATTTGCAAAAATGTAAATTCCTGTTTCTCTACCAGCGTTTTCATATTACGGTTTAGATGACATCCACTGCCAACAATCTTTTGAATTGGTGTTAAACGATGCTGCCATTTTTGCAATTTGGGATCGTCGCATAATCCATGCTCGATAAAATAAAATCGACCGCCCGGTTTTAGAATTCGGCGAATTTCTTTTAACGATTGCTCAACATCGGAAATGCTGCACAGCGTCCAGGTGCTGACAACCGCATCAAAGCAATCATTTTCAAGCGGCAATTCTTCGCCACTCAACATATGGTTCTCTACTGCGATAGAGGCATCCGCAATACGTTTTTGCGCTCTTTTATTCATACCCGGGTTTGGGTCTACGGTGGTAATCTTTTTTACCTGCTCCGCGTTATAATGCGGCATGTTTAAGCCGGTGCCAAAACCGATTTCCAGAACGTCTCCTTTAACATCCGCCAAAAGCTCTCGCCGGAAAGTCGTAAACGGCTCCTTCTTAAGCGTCGATTCCATTGCCCGGGGAAAAATATAGTTTGAGTAGAATCCCATCTGTTCTCCTGAGTTGCACCCATTATAAAAATCAAACAGGAAAAAAACAATATTGATTTTTACAACCAATACACCTATGGCGAAGCCACCACCGGCCGTTCGGTGGCGGTCTAAATAACCTGGCAGCAACAAAATCTGCTTGACATCATTTATAAATGATTTATATTACCAGCGAAACAAAATACGTTTAAGAACGTTTGAGATTCAAAAATTAGAAGGCAGCTACGAAATGGTAATAAAAATGAATGCGAAAAATTGTTGTATGTGTTGTTGTAAAGGTGTGACGTAGTGGGACTTCTAATATAAGTTGAATAAATACGATTTATACATATAAAAGGCCCGCTTTCTCATAAGCGGGCTTTTTTGTTTTGCACAAGTTGGAAACTTGTATTACATAAAAAGTGGATAATGATGAATAAGCAAATCGAGAAACTATCTTTAGCGAATTTTAGCCCCCTGCGGAGAAAAAATATGGGCATGGGTTGCTGCTTTTCTTGTTGTTGCTGTTGTTGTCAACAGTGTAGCAACATGCGTTGTTTCTCGATAAAACCAGGATAGTGCTGATAATCTGCATCCATAGTTAACCACGAAACCCTTTTCCTGAGCTTTACCGGGAAAAGGGTTTTTTATTTGGAGAAGGGTAAAACAATGCTGGATACGATTGAAATTTCGTCAGATTTAAAATTACGATTAACGCAAATTGAATCTATGGTAGGAAACACGCCATTAATTTCGATCACACGGCTGCATCAAAATCCGCGCGTAAAAATTTTTGCGAAAGTGGAATGGGAACAATTAGGCGGCAGTGTAAAATCCCGCCCGGCGTTTTCAATTATAAAAACCGCAATTGAAAATGGTTACCTGGATGAAGACCGCCATCTACTCGATGCTACTAGTGGCAACACCGGTATTGCTTACGCTGCAATTGGCGCGGAACTGGGAGTCCCGATCACAATTTGCCTGCCGGAAAATGCCTCACAGGAAAGGAAGGAATTGTTATGGGAATATGGCGCGAATATCTTTTTTACATCCCGGTTCGAATCCACAGACGGTGCACAAGCAAAGGCCCGCGAACTAAAATCCACTTACCCTGATAAATACTTTTATGCCGATCAATACAACAACGAAGCGAATTGGAAGGCGCATTTTAACAATACGGCATTCGAGATTTTTCAGCAAACCGATATGAAAATAACCCATTTTGTGGCAGGGTTAGGCACAACCGGAACGTTTGTCGGCACTGGCCGTCGTTTAAAACAATTGAATCCGAACATTCAACTGATTGCATTACACCCGGATACCGCACTGCACGGTCTGGAAGGCTGGAAACACCTGGAAACCGCCAGGGTTCCTGGTATATACGACAACAAATTGGCGGATCAAGACCTGCTTGTAGATACACTTGAGGCGTATGAGATGATAAAATTAGCAAAACAAAAGGAAAACCTGCTGTTAAGCCCATCCTCCGCGGCGAACCTGGCTGGTGCCGTTAAAGTAGTAGAGCAAATAGAAGCGGGCGTCATTGTAACCATCCTTCCTGACAATGCGGATAAGTATAAGGAAGTGACTGAGCAAATTTGGAATTCGCGGTAACATTAGATGAACGAGTAATAAACAGATGAAACAGAAAAGGAGTTCTATGAAACCAATAATTTTATCCAAAACTGCTGAAGAAACAATTTATAACCATGCAAAAGAAACATATCCTGAAGAGTGCTGCGGATTTTTATTCGGGGCGGATAATGGTGAACGGCACATTGATATTGCGCTACCAGTCCCCAACAGCAAACAAGGCGATAAACGCCGCCGTTTCGAAATCGCCCCGTTTGACTATATGAAAGCGGAGCAATATGCTATCAAAAATAACACCACATTGCTGGGGATTTACCATTCTCACCCGGATCATCCGGCGCGGCCATCCGAGCATGACCGCAAGCAGGCAGTGCCGTTTTTTTCGTACATCATCACATCGGTAAAAAAAGGTGAAATTGCTGACATAACGTCCTGGCAACTCAACGATAAAAAACAATTCGACCGGGAACCGTTATACAAATTAAAAGCCGTTGTAAATGGTAAAACGCTGGAATATTTTATTCCAATCACCATAGGGAATTCTTAGAGGGTGTTTGGAACATTGAAACTCATGCTACCAAGGCACAAAATCATTAAGTTTCACTAACTTTCTTTATGAAACTTGGTGTCTTAGTGGCTTTGTGGCTAATTACTAAACAGTCTTAAAGCGTATAAGGAGAAAACCAAATGGCAAAAATCATTATCCCTACCCCGTTAAGAAAGTTTACGGACAATAACACGACACTCGATGTCAGCGGAGCAACCGTCGGCGAATCAATCGGTGAATTGGTAATCGCTTTTCCCGGTTTAAAACAGCATTTGCAAGACCAGGGCAATAAAATTCGTTCGTATGTAAATGTATTTGTCGGTGATGAAAATATCCGTTCATTAGACAATGAGAATACGGCAGTAGCCGAGGATACAATTATCAGCATCGTCCCGGCAATTGCTGGTGGATGATTTGATTGAATATTGTCTATTTCCCGATAAGAACATTCACATCCTTGTGAATAAATCGGGATCAATCTTCCAAGATTTAAGTAAATTGAAAATTGCAAGGTTAATTTATCAGGCGAAAATCGAGTATCATTAGGATAGCACGCGATCGTCGAAACAATATTAAACTTGATAGCAAAAAAATTTTAGAGGTAGACGCCATGTCATTAGAAAACATAAAGTTAAGCGGTGAAGAATTAGCGCGTTATAGCCGCCATATTACCATCCCGGAATTCGGTCTTGAGGGCCAGAAAAAATTGAAGCAGGCAAAAGTACTGGTCGTTGGCAGCGGCGGTTTAGGCAGCCCGCTTCTACTATACTTAACCGCCGCCGGTGTCGGTACCATCGGCATCGTCGATTTTGATGTTGTGGATGATAGTAATTTGCAGCGGCAAGTTTTATTCGACCGCAAAGATGTTGGTCGCCCGAAAGTAGAAGTGGCAAAAGAACGCTTAAGCGGTTTAAATCCCCACATCACCATAAACACCTACAACACGCAGCTAACCTCGGAAAATGCCCTGGAAATCATCAAGGATTACGACAT
>CAXHHS010000673.1:0-4457 GCA_964015645.1 uncultured bacterium | reverse complement strand
GCATGGGCCGGGTTGCACATCACAAACACTTGATCGCCGACAGTTAAAAAATCCGCCCCATGGGGAATCAGCGTTCGTTCTTTGCGACTGATGGCGACAATTCGCATTGGCAGGTCGTTGATCTCGTTTCCCAAATCTTTTAAAGGAATTCTGAGAATCGGCGAATTTTTAGTTAAGCGGATACCCTGCAATTGAATTTTGCCACCCTCAAATTCCAAAATATCCGTGCAGATGGATTGGCGAATCAAACGGCGAATTGCGTCGGCAGTCTCTTTTTCGGGATGGATAATTAAATCGGCGCCCAATTCCTGTTGGGGAATGATAAACCTGGGATCGGTATATTCATGATTTCTTACACGAGCGATGGTGGTGGGAACGCCGGCTTTTTTGGCAAGCTGGCAAATCATCAAGTTTAATTCGTCATTGTTGGTCATGGCGGCAAGAATGTCAGTCTTCTTCAAATTTGCCTGTCGGAGCATTTTGTAACTGCCGCCATGCCCTTCCAAAACAAATGCATCCAGCTGCTCGCTGGCACGTTTTACTTTTTGGGAATCGGAGTCGATTAAGGTGATATCGTGATCTTTTGATAACCGTTTGGTGAGGTGGAACCCAATTTCCCCGGCACCAACTATCAGGACTTTCATTATATTAACCTATCAACATAAAAATCAAGGCTTCGATACTGGTGGCAACACACAGCTAACAACTTTCTATTACCGCTCCAATTCTAACGGCAAATACATTAAGCGCCGGTTCCGCTGCAAATGTAAAACAACCGGGTCGCCGGCTTTTAATTTGTCCAGTTCTGCGCGCAGGCTGGAGAGGCTGGTAACGTCAATATTATTAATGGAATAAATAACGTCTCCCGGGCGAATGATATCATAGGTAATCGGTGTATCGGCAGAAATTGCGGCGACCAATACGCCAAAGCGTTTTCGCAGCCCGGGAAGCATTTCTTCAATCCGCCGGTTAATGTCAATCGCTAAAATACCGAGCTTGGGGATCAAGTTTTCTTTAGGGTTCGCCAAATCAACAAAACGGTCAACATCATCTGGCCGTTCCGCGACTTCTACTTGGACCACCTTTCTCTCTGCACCGCGAATGATCTCGATATTCACCTGTTCGCCAATGCCGTATTTGTATAAATTCACATCAAATTGGCGGCCGTTTTCCATTAGCTTGTTGTTTAGGCTAAAAATAATGTCCCCGGTTTTTATTCCGGCAAAGCTGGCGGGACTGCCGGGGATAACATCGCCGACCAGGACGCCCCACTCTTGCTGCAATCCCAATCCGGTTGCCATTAACGGCGTTATGGTTTGGGCGCGAACGCCAATCATGCCTCGCTTTACCCGACCGTGGGCTTTAATTTGTTCATATACATTTTGCACAATGTTGCTGGGTGCGGCAAATCCCAACCCTTCGCTGCCCCCGGATTGCGACAGGATCAAGGTGTTGATGCCGATGACGTTTCCATTAGTATCCACTAACGGCCCGCCGCTATTGCCAGGATTAATCGGGGCATCGGTTTGGATGTAAATCATAGGGTCTTCCGGGCGAAATTGGCGTGCAACAGCACTGACAACGCCGATTGTCACCGAATTTTCTAACCCCAGCGGGCTGCCAAACGCCATTACAAATTGCCCCTGGCGCAGGGCATCGGAATCGCCCAATTTTAAATATGGTAAGTTGGATTCGGCAACTTTCAATAGCGCCAAATCCGTTTCCCGGTCGATGCCGACAATTTCCGCATCGATTTTATCGCCGCGCGGTCGTAAAATTGAGCGGCCAATTGTTGCATCAACTCCTTTTTGAGCTAATAAAACCTCCACGTCTACCGCGCCTTCCACCACATGGGCATTCGTGATAATGTATCCATTCGGATCCACAATAACCCCGGAACCGGTGCTGCGGGAGGTTGCTAAAATGCTGGCGGTTGTCTGGGCGTCTCCCGGCGCATACCCGCGCGAAAAAATTTGCACCGTCGCCGGGCCAACCAGTTCCGATAATGCCACAAAAGAGTCGGAGAGATTGCCCAATGCGACCATCGCCTTTTTTTGTTGCGATGTTTGAGCAACAGATACAGTGTTCCCAAAAACAATCAAAAAACTGATCAGTAAAAATGCAGAATTCCAAATTTTAAGACGGGGCATAATCCTCCTCCGGTTTGCTAATCTTACATTGATTGATCGTATTCGAACAACAATCAAACGCCTTAATCGGTCGAACCATCGATTTACGAATGATTATTAGATTTAAATAAATTTTCCGATTTACTACCGCTAAAGCATTTATTATACCCATCCCGGAAATTAGATACAAGCGTAATAAGAACTTTGAAGAATGGAGAGAGTTCTGTAAATTGGCATCTATTGAAATTCTATTTTCAGTAACTCAAATATTGAAAGCGAACAAAACGGAATGGCTCGATGGTTAAATTGTCAAATGATTGTTATCGTATTTACTAATGGCCTCAATTTTCACTTTCGTTAACCATATAGCCATCTAGCCATCTACGTAGGAGTTCCTACGGAATTGACTATTTAAAATTATGTTCCCAATCCGAGACTCTGTTCCTTCCCAAACTTTCCCAATTGTTAATATATTGATTATTGTAACCAATACCGTAATTTTTGTTTACGAAGTATCCCTGGGGCCGGAGTTAGAGGCCCTTTTCGGCAGCTATGGATTGATTCCTACCCGGTTTTTCCAACGTCTGGCAAATCACCCGTCAGATGTGGTAAATATCGGTTTTCCGTTTTTTTCCTCGATGTTTTTACATGGTGGCTGGGCGCATTTTATCGGCAATATGTGGTTTTTGTGGATCTTCGGGGATAATGTGGAAGACCGCATGGGGCATGGTCGTTACATCTTTTTTTATTTGCTGATGGGCATTGGCGCGGGTGCAGTTCACCTGGCATTTAACACCGATTCCAGCGTACCAACAATTGGCGCCAGCGGCGCCATTTCCGGTGTGATGGGGGCGTATTTAATGCTATATCCCGGCGGCAGGGTAACCACTTATATTCCGCCGTTCTTCTTCCTGGCAGTGCCGGCATTTTTATTTTTGATCCTTTGGATGGTGCTCCAAACCTTCCAGGGATTAGCTTCACTCGGCTTGCCTTCCAGCGCTGGCGGCGTGGCCTGGTGGGCGCACATCGGTGGTTTTGTGCTGGGGGCGGTGTTGGTGTTTGTGTTCAGGAAACGCCGGCCAGAGAGCACGGAGATATAAACCTTTGAGGCTTCTGTTAACCAGGTTTTTGAACTTTTAAAAGTTATTATTTCTATTAAAGTTACGAAACATAATAGCGCAAAACCTCAAAGGTTATTCTCAATCCAAATTCCGATCCAGCCCGAAAAGATTGATGCGGCGGAAAATGAGAAAATTGTAAATCCCCGATAGCAGCGTTCCGCCAATAAGCCCGATCAGAAAGCTATACCAGAGGTTAGGATGGACATTGCCAACCCAATTTGTAACGATAGTTGGTAATGAGATCCAGCCACTATACTTAAATAGCAGAAAAAAAACAATTAGCGTCAATCCTAGTGCAAAGCCAAATGCCAAGGCTAAAAAGCCGTGTTGTGCCAACGTACGAACAGGGAATTGGCTGTCGTCATCCGATCCACCGCCAGTTTTTGACCCTTGTTCTGGAGAAATATCTAAAAATGAAGGCATATATTTATCCTCCTTAATTATGGTTTACTGTTTGCGATAGAGTAAACATTTTCCACAAGTAGGGATGAGGCACTTGATAAAATGCATCATCTGCCATACTCCTAATCCATTCTTTTTCGACATCTTGTAGTACTAATGCTGGATTATTGGAACCTTCCCATCTTGTCAAAAAGTCTCTAACTTGACCAAAGGCCAAACTATTATCTATTTTCCATGGGGTAGCAATAACTCGTTTTGCCCCCTGAATTAAGAGATTTTGCTGAAATCCTGAAAATCCGCTTCCTTCGTACAGCCTTCCAACAGCTGTTTCACAACCAATCAGAAAAACGATCTCCGCATGAGACCAATCAATTTCCTTGAAATCATTCAAAGTAATATCTAATCGATATGGTTTTTGATCGTGTTCTATAATAGGAGTCAATTGAAAATATGATAATTCAGGAAATATTAGGTTTGGTACACTGTGTCCAATTAAAAAATATATATCAAAACCTTCGTTTAATTTTGCTATAACATCCTCTTTTGAAATAACCGGCTTATTGATGATCATTTCTTCAGCTAAAGGAAATTTGGTTTTTATATATTTCACAAGCTCATCAGCTTTCGGAAACTCTTCTCTATCCGCACAAACCAGAACTTTTAAGTGGCGCAATTCCCGATTATTTGTATTTGATTGAAAGGATTGTAAAAAAATAGCACTTGGTATATAGGAAAAAGCCGTTTTTTGAACTTGAAATTGGAAATCGTTTTCACTGGAATCTACTAAACAAGAAAACGGAATGCT
>CAXHHS010000672.1:0-4459 GCA_964015645.1 uncultured bacterium | reverse complement strand
TGTCGGTTACGGCAACCACCTTACTTGGTGCGAATGCCGGCGAGTTCTCGATTGAAAATGGCGGCGGCGCTTTTGTATTGGCTCCCGGCGCCAATCGCAATATCACGATTCGCTTTACGCCAACTGCCATTGGCCAGAAAAACGCCACACTCAGCCTGGAAAACAACGATTTGGATGAAAATCCTTTAACGCTAACATTGGCCGGTAATGGCGTTACACCGGAAATTACAGCGAATCCGGCATCGTATGATTTTGGCGATGTAAGAGTGGCGACAGTTGTTTCCCAAACAATTACAATTAAAAATGATGGCAATGCGGATTTGCTCCTCTCCGGGATCAATCTTGTCGGGGCAGACATCTTAGAATTTTCCATTACCAGCGGTGGAACGCCGGGTACATTGGCGCCGGGCGATAGCCAGAGTGTCGTTGTAAATTTTGCGCCGCAATCCCCGGGCAGCAAATCGGCAACATTACGAATCGATAATGACGATTTGGATGAGAACCCCACGAATGTGCCGCTGACCGGCAATGCCGTTACCCCGGAAATTGCCGTAAATCCGGTATCCCATAATTATGGCGATGTAAAAACACTTACCAGCGCTTCGCAGTCGTTTACCATCAAAAATGAAGGAACGGCAGGTTTAACGATTAGCGGGATTAGTCTTTTGGGAGAGAACGCCGGAGAGTTCTCTATCGTCTTCGGCGGCGAACCGGGCGTGCTTGCACCGGGCGATAGCCAAACGGTAATTCTAAATTTCATGCCGCTCACCCCGGGAGCTAAATCAGCCAATTTACAAATCGATAATGATGATCTCGATGAAAGCCAATTTATCGTCCCGCTCAGCGGCGCCGGCGTTGTTCCGATGATTTCCGTTAGCCCAACATCACATGATTACGGTGATGTGTTATTAGGAACAACTGTCAATCAAACCTTTCTCGTTTCTAATACTGGCGAAGCGGAATTAGTCGTCGATTCGACAACAGTCTCCGGCTCACAAACTACTGATTTTAATATTGTTAGCGGCGGTGCTCCTTTTACGCTGGCACCGGGAGAAAATCAAACGATTGTCGTCAGTTTCTCCCCGGATTCCCTGGGCAGCAGAAACGCGATGTTGCAAATTATTAGCGATGATCCCGGTAACATGGACCTCGCTATCCCCTTAGCTGGAATGGGCATTACACCGGAAATTACCGTAACGCCAGCTACTTTCAATTTCGGAGAAGTGAGGAGAGATTCCACTGCGCAGCAAACCTTTGTTGTGACGAATGACGGGAATGCGGATTTATCGGTAACAGCAGCTACCATCACCGGTGAAAATGCCGATCAATATTTGATTTTGAGCGGCGCCGCGCCGTTTAGTTTGGTTCCCGGTGCAACTCAAAATATCGTCGTCAGTTTTGCGCCAACATCCGTTGGCGCCAAAAATGCTGCATTAACCATTGCAAGCAATGATTTGGATGAAAGTACGCTCGATGTTTCTTTAACCGGAACCGCCATCGCACCGGATATCGCCTTGCAGCCGGATTCCCTGGGATTCGGAACACTTCAAGCGGGGCAAAGTATCGCGCGGTCGACCATCGTCAGTAATTTGGGAGATGCGCTGTTAAAAGTAAGTGCTGTAACGCTTACCGGTGCGGATACGACGGATTTCGCTATTCTCAGTAATGATTCTTCCTTTGCGCTTCTCCCGGGCGAAGCTCGTGAAATTGCCATCGGTTTTAACCCGCAATTGACCGGCCTAAAAACGGCTGCATTACGGATCGAACACGACGATTTGGATGAAAATCCCTTCAGCGCGCCGCTTACCGGAAACGCGATTGCTGACACGATTCAGGTGGTAAAAGCGACGCCAGCCTTCTTCGATTTTGGCGATGTGCCGGTTCTGGAAAGCGCTTCACAAATAATTAATATCATCAACGAAGGAACCGCCCATTTGACGGTTGACAGCACTAAAATAACCGGGCCGGATTCCGTTAATTTTACGCTGGCAACTGCCAAAGCAAGTGTTAAAATCGCTCCCGGGGATACACTCAAAATCACCGCTAATTTTAACCCGGATTCGGTTAAAACGCACACCGCGACATTGCAGGTGTTTAACAACGATCCTGATGAATCGGTATTGAATATTCCGCTCAGCGGAAACGGTATTATCGCTCCCAATATCGTTGTTGAGCCTGCTGCCCATAATTTCGGGGATGTTTTTGCTGGTAATACTGTTGCCCAAACCTTTGTTGTACGCAATAGCGGTTTTCTGGATTTGATAGTTAATTCCTTAACCGTTACCGGTTCCGATGCCAGTGAATTTTCAATCACGAGTTTGGACAGCAGTTTTGTATTAGCGCCAGCAGATAGCAAAAATGTCATCATTAATTTTACCCCGGTTACACCCAGCACAAAAAGCGCCAATCTCCAAATTACCAGCAATGACCCCAATGAAAACCCTTTGAGTGTTGCGCTTAGCGGAACCGGAATTGTCTCGGATATCGCTGTGGCGCCGGATACGGTTAACTTCGGCGATGTGGGAATGGATTCCACCCAAACCACCACGCTTTTTGTGATAAACGAAGCAACCGCTACCGCCGATCTCGTTGTTTCGCAATTAGCGATTTTTAATGCGGATTCCAGCGAATTCTCCATTGTAAACGGTAACACTCCATTTACCCTCGCACCTGGCGATACCCAATCCGTTGCCTTAAGTTTAACACCGCGAACAACCGGATCGAAACACGATACATTGGAAATATCCAGCAATGACCCGGATGAAAGCATCCTGAAAGTACCGCTTACCGGAAGAGGCATTATCGAATTGGCACATGACTTTTTATTCCTGGGGCAGGTCAAAGTTAGTTTTGATAATCATGCCGGTTCCGAAGGCGATGCTCATTCCAATGTTGATATTTCTTTTCGCGGAACATCTAATGTCGTAACCCATACCGGCAATTTAACAGCCGTGGATGATATTACCCTGCGAGCAAATAACCTGGTAGATGGCGATGTAACCGCCGGGGATAAAATAGAACTTGGCGGCACGGTAACCGGAACTGTAACGACAAACGCGAATGTCTCAGTAATTCCCCTGCCGCTATTATCATTTACTGCCGGCGGGCAGAGCGTTACCCATAGCAGTGGGGATACGCTTAGCCTACCACCAGGATCTTATAATAATGTAACGGTTGAAGATCAGTCGATATTAGTGTTAAGCGCTGGCGAATATTTTATGAATATACTAAAACTTGATGATGGAAGTAAAATATCAGCAGATATTAGCGGCGGTATTATAACCGTAAACGTTGTTAGTAATTTGGATTTTGATAGCGACGCAGAAGTTTTGACATTTCCTTCTGATGATGTTGACGAGTTCAGCACCGAAAAACTTACTTTCAACGCGCTGCAATCGAGTGATATAGATGTCGGAAATCGAGTGATGCTGGTCGGCAGCCTCATTGCACCGAATTCGGAAGTGACCCTGGGGCAAAATGTTCATTTTAAAGGCGGAATTTGCGCCGAACGTACTCGCGCCAGAACCGGGGTTTTTGCAGTGCACCATAGCTCGGACACTCCGCTTTCCGGTTTGCTTGCAAAACGCGCTTCGACAGAAGAAGCCCTGGCGACATTGCCGGAAAAATTCGAGTTGAAACAAAATTATCCCAACCCGTTTAACCCGACAACAATTATTGAATACAGTGTGGCATTTGAGCTAACGCCAGTAAAAATAGAAATTTATGATTTAACCGGACGCCGTGTAAAAACGCTAATAAACGAAACTCAAGAACCGGGATTTTACAGTATTGAATGGGATGGCCGCAATGAACATAAATCCAGGGTTGCCGCCGGATTTTACGTATACCGGATGGTTGCCGGTAGTTTTGTCGAAAGCCGGAAAATGTTGCTTGTAAAATAAAGGTTTGTGGTTCACGCTTCAGCGTGATTTAGAACAAGGTGAGAATTTACCCTAATATTTTTTCCAACGGATGGAATAAGAATGTTTATCCGTTGGATTCGGAAATCTGTTAGTAAATTTCAAATATCTTTGTTAGGTTTTATTTCCTCTTTGATTATTCATTAACTCATTATAAATTTGCCTCTCGATTATATGCTTCAAGTTTAAACTTTTAGCCGCCCGAATCCGGCTTTCAATGTAGTAATTCTCCTTATGCGCAGAACAATCTTATTTTGAAAAACCAAATTTTATTAAATGATATAACTGTTAACCCAAGTTTAATAGGAGACATGCTCCAATGGACAGAATCGCAGAGTTACTTGGTACCGAGGCTTCAACTCTACTTGAACACGAATGTAAAACGATTCCGAAAGATCAACTCCACTTACCTGGCCCGAATTTTGTGGATGAAGTTTTTGCCCAAAGCGACCGCCCAACGCCAGTGTTGCGAAATATGCAGTCGCTTTTTAGCCATGGCCGCCTCTCCGGAACGGGATATAGTTCAATTCTCCCCGTAG
>CAXHHS010000671.1:0-4473 GCA_964015645.1 uncultured bacterium | reverse complement strand
TTCAAACGGAAGTCCGGCAAACCCTCCTGAAAGGCGTGACGGTTGTTAAAGGCCGGGCGGAAGAAAAAGTTTTGCATAGCGGCAAAACAAAAGCGACTGAGTTTACCGCCATTCCATATTATGCCCAAAATAACCGCGGCTCTGGTACAATGGCAGTTTGGGTGCCGGATGGCAAAATCCCGGAATTTTTCCCGCAAAGCACCATTTTCCTCAACGAATTATCGGTTGGGCTTTCCGTGTCATTTCAGGATCGTGAATTATTTTATACCCTGGATGGCAGTGAACCGACAAAGTCATCGTATCATTATGAATCACCGATTTTATTGACAGATACAACTACCATCAAGGCCCGCTCTTTTGGAAGCAACGGTGATATCAGCCCGGTGGCCTCTGGAACCTTCCGGAGCGTAACACCCCGCGTTCCCGAAAACCCTGACTCGACGGCTCCGGGATTACAAGGCAAATATTATGAGGGAAAATGGAATAAAGGCGTTCCAGCAACAGAAGATATGACGCCGCTAATCGAAGAAATTGTACCGGCCATCAATCTCGATATCACCCAAAGCCAACATGATTTTATGGTCGTGTTCAGCGGCTTCCTGGCGGTTCCGGAAGAAGGTATTTATACATTTTACCTGAAAACCGAAGGTCATTCTCATTTAAAAATTGGGGATGAAGTGGTTATCCTCAATGCCGGTTCCAGCGGCATGAAAGAAATGAGCGGCAAAATTGCCCTTGCGCCCGGAAAACACGCCTTCGAAGCCGCTTACTGCCAGAAAGGTGGCGGTAAATACCTGGATATTTTTTATGAAGGGGTGAGTTTTGAGAAACGGGCGATTCCCGCTTCAGCGTTGTTTTCTGTTTAATTGATCAAATTCATGTCTCATCCAAGTGAAGTTGAAGTGGATCGCATTTGAGTACGTGGAAGGCCCATGAAACTGGCAGCAGAACACGGAAAAAAGTAGCCTGGATGAATACGGATTGATAAATGAACTGTTATGAAAAACGAACGATGGTCGAAAGAAAAAGCCTGGGAGTGGTACAATCAATATGAGTGGCTTGCCGGTTGCAACTTCAATCCCAGCACAGCGATCAACCAGTTGGAATTTTGGCAGGAAGAAAGTTTCGATCCGGAAACCATTGACCGTGAACTGGGCTGGTCGGCAGACCTGGGATTTAATTTACACCGGGTCTATTTACATAATTTACTTTGGGTGCAAGATTCCCCCGGTTTTCTGAAACGACTGGATGATTACCTGTCCCTGGCAGATAAGCATCACATAAAAACCATGTTCGTTTTGCTGGATGATGTTTGGCATCCTATACCGAAACCAGGCAAACAGCCTTATCCGATTCCTCACATCCATAACTCCGGCTGGGTGCAGGCGCCGGGGGCAGAAGCCCTCGGCAATATGGCTCGCCATGATGAATTAAAAGGATACATCCAGGGCGTCGTTGCCAGATTTGCCAATGATGAGCGGGTGATTTGCTGGGACGTTTATAATGAGCCGAGTAATGTCGCCGGGCAGCCGGAGCGAAAAGAATTGGAAGTTAAGGATAAACACATTTATTCCCTGGCATTGCTCAAAAAAGTATTTGCCTGGTGTCGAGCGGTAGACCCTTCTCAACCGCTTACTTGCGGTGTCTGGAAGGGAAATGTTGATCATTGGGGAAAACCGGATAGCCTGCCTCCGCTGGATAGATTTATGATTGAACAATCGGATGTGATCAGTTTTCATGGTTATGACAGTTCTACTGAGATGGTTCAAAAGAAAATCGACCAGCTCAAAACCTACGGTCGCCCCATCCTCTGTACGGAATACATGGCCCGCACAAATAATAATCGTTTCGATAATATGATGCCCTTGTTAAAGAAAAATAATGTTGCGGCTATTAATTGGGGATTTGTTTCCGGGAAAACCCAAACCATTTATCCCTGGAAAAGCTGGGATCAGAAAGTCACGGCTGAGCCGGAAATTTGGTTTCATGATATTTTAAAAGTAGATGGTACACCATTCTCGGAAGATGAGGTAAAGTTAATCAAAAAAATGAATGGAAAATTCAGTTCAAAATAAGAAAGCAGTGAGATGTTAGGAAAGAGTGGCAACTCTAACATGGCTTCGCTGTAAACTCACTTAAAATAACCAATTAATTGAAAGGCAGCCTATGGAACTAGAGTATCCCATAAGCGGCATCAACATCGAATCCACATTAACAGAAGAGGAAAAGTGGTATTTTGATCTCCAGGGATATTTGATTCTGCGCCAGGTAATCCCTTCTGGCACGGTTGACCAATTGTGCGGGGTGATTGACCATTGGTTCTCTATGAATCCGGCAGATGTTCCCAAACCGGTAAATGTAAATAAACGCGAATACACCTCGCATATCGGCAATCCCCAATATGGCCACGTTCTGTTTCAGGAACTGGCGCAAAACGAAAAGATCATGAGAGTAGTTATGGGATTGATGTGGAATCGCCCCCGCCTGTTTGTCAGCGCGGTTCATCACCAGGTAAAGCGCCCAATTGAAGAACATGGTAAAAAGGTCTTTCATAAAGATCACAGCGGATTTGAATTTCCCCCGGAATTCTCCAATCCGCATAATGACTATCAGGCTGGGAGCGGAAAAATTTACTGTAATTTCGTGAATGCTTCTATTGCGCTATCCGATGTGCCCCCGGGAATGGGATTTGCTTGTGTGCCGGGAAGTCACAAATCCCAGATAAAATGCCCTGCTTCCATTACGTATGACAATGAGTTTGCCCCCGCAGAAACGTTTGAAATGCAAGCCGGCGACTGCATTATTTTTTCACCGGCATTAATTCATGATTCGCTCTGGTGGCAGGCGGAGCATGATCGCATTGCGGTTATCAATCGTTATCAATTCAGCATATATTTTAATGAAAATCCCCGGGGCGGCTATCCGCTGGAAGAACATAAAGATAAAATTTCTGAAGCGCAGTATGAATTGGAATCGATGGGAAAGGAAGAGAAAGCCGTTGTCAAACGTGTCTTGAAAAAAATGGCAGCTGGAGAAACGCTATGCTAACCCCGGAAGAAAAGTGGTTTTTTGATCTCAACGGCTATTTCGTGGTCAAAAACGCCGTAGCGCAGGATGAAGTGAAAGCGATGCGTGATATGATGTACGAATGGCGCACCTGGGATGCCGGAAAGTTTGAGCCGCCCATGCGGATTGCCCATCAGCCCGGCAAACCGTGGTGGGTGTATAACATGCAGTACGGGCACGAAGCATTTCAGAGGCTGATGGTGAATAAAGAAATTTTACGTGTCATTACCGCATTAACCTGGAACCATCCGCGAATTGTCGACGTTGTTGCCAATATCTGTGACACCGAGGCCGATGGCCTGGAATTGCACGGCGGACATATCGGAACCTTCCGAAGCCCGTACCACCAATACCAGGTCGCCAACGGGGAGATTTTCGCCAGCTTTTTTAATATGTCAGTTTCACTGGTGGATGTGCCGCCGGGTAACGGATTTTCCTGTATTCCCGGCAGCCATAAATCTGCTTTTCAATATCCCGAGCATATCAAAATGATTGACGATCCGCCAACAGTGCGTAACATACCCGTGAATGCCGGTGATTTGATTATCTTTTTACCAAACACCCGCCACGCCGGCCGCAAGTGGACTCACCAAGCCTATCCGCGAATGACGGTGTTTCTGCGCTGGGCGTATGCGAAACAATTCCATCACGTCAATGACGCGCTCTGGTTTCCCTTTCGCGAACATAAAGATCGCGTGCCGGAAGCCGTTTTTGATCTCGAATGCCGCGACCATGGCCAGCGAAAGGCACTCGATGCATTGATAGATGAATACAAAGTTGATATACCCGGATAACAATTTAAATCACTAATAATTTATGACCCCAGCTACCCTGCCGCGATCAAAACCCTTTCACGTGATGGCAAAGCCCATCGGCCCAATCTGCAATCTCGATTGCAAGTATTGTTTTTACCTGGAAAAAGAGAAACTCTATCCCGGGCAGGCAGAATGGCAAATGTCTCCGGAAGTGCTGGAATCTTTTATTCGCCAGAAAATCGAAAGCGAGCCGTTTGAAGTAGCAAGTTTCGCCTGGCAGGGCGGGGAACCGACGCTCCTGGGCGTCGATTATTTTCGTAATGTTGTTTCCCTGCAAAAAAAATATGCCAATGGAAAACGAATTGAAAATGCCTTCCAAACGAACGGCGTTCTGTTAGATGATGAATGGTGCGAGTTTTTTGCTGAGAATAAGTTCCTGATCGGTCTATCGATTGATGGGCCGCGTGATTTGCACGATATGTACCGGGTGAATAAAGGTGGCAGACCGACGTTTGACCAGGTAGTGCGGGGAATCGAATTCCTGAAGCAGCACAAAGTTGAATTTAATACCCTGACGGTGGTGCATCGTCATAATGCGCAGTTTCTGTCTCTTATACACATCTCCGAGCCCACGAGACTCCATTGCATCTCG
>CAXHHS010000670.1:0-4480 GCA_964015645.1 uncultured bacterium | reverse complement strand
GCAACACATTCGATTTCCACCAGAACATCCCGCGGTAACCGGCTTACTTCCACTGCCGAGCGAGCCGGGGAATTTTCGGAAAAGAATTCCCCGTAAACTTCGTTCATCATTGGAAAATCATTCATATCATTTAAAAAAACCAGGGTTTTTACTACATGTTGTAACCCGCTTCCAGCGGCATCCAAAACAGCACTTAAGTTTTTTAAAACCAGGCGAGTTTGCGCTTTAACATCGTCATCAATTACCTGGCCGGTTTGCGGGTCCATTGCGATTTGGCCGGCAGTAAAAACAAACCCGCCGGATATAATTGCTTGATTGTAAGCGCCGACCGGTTTTGGCGCTTTATCAGTTCGAACGATCTTTTTCATCATTATCTCCCTCACCTTTTCAGGCTTTTTTTGATGGTTAAAAATACAGTTTACACAAAAACAGTAGCGTGTTCTTCTATTAAGTAATTTGAGGGAACCGCTTAATATAGCAGGTTAATATCTCCAATTCCTTCGCGCAGGATTTCAATCTCATTTTCTTTGATTTGTAGAACGGTTGATTCTCCTGACCCTGAGATTGGCCCGACATCTAACATGATTTCAGCTTGTTGGGAAAATTCATCGCTAATTTCAATATTTTCGTACAAACCGTCGTGCTCGCTTACAATTAGCGATGAATTTAGAATCGGATGTCCTAACGCTTCTACTAAGGTTTGGCATATAAAATTATCTGGAATTCGAATACCGATTTCCTTTTGACGAGATAACATCAATTTAGTGAAGCCATTTTTCGCTTCCAGCACAATTGTAAATGGGCCGGGAAAACACTTTTTTAATATTCGATATGTTGTGTTTGAAATTTTTGCAAAGTCGGAAGCCTGCTGAATCGAATTACAAATCAAACTCATTGGTTCAAATTTCGATTTGCCTTTTAACTTGTATAATTTTTCAATCGCATTTTTGTTAAAAACGCTGCAACCAATGCCATAAACCGTATCTGTCGGATAAACGATCAATGCACCTTTTTTAAACTTTTCTACCGCTTCGTTAATAACACGACTATCGGGGTTTTCTGCAAAAACTTCGTAACGTTCCATTCCCTGGCTTTCATAAAATTAAACAAATACCACCGAAAAGACGTGAAGGTAAACGTTTTAGGGGATATAAACAAACGAAAAGTTGCGCATATTATTTGAGTACATTGCACTTCGAAACATCTCTTTTAAAATATATCACAACTTCCAATAGGTAGGCTATAGCTTTTTAAGCGGTAGGGGAATCTATGCGAGATCATAATCAATTCAGGATTATGCCATGATGAAAATAAACATTATATTCGGTTTTATTTTCCTCTCCGCAACTTGTTTAGGCCAGGTTGTTCTAACCGAAATAATGTACGACCCAATTGGCGCTGAGCGGAGTGATGAGTTTATTGAAATCTACAACACAAACCTATCCGAAATCGATTTAGCCGGTTGGCAAGTTGGCGATGGCGTTTCCTTCGATCCTCTTGTAGCGGCAAATGGAAATAGCTTGATGCTTGCGCCAAACCAATATGGCGTTATTTTCGATTCCAATTATTTCAGCGATTCCTCATCAACGTATGATGGAATAATACCCGCAAACGCCTTATTGTTAATGATTGATGGCGCGACTTTTGGTAACGGCGGGCTGTCCAATAGCACCGCAGAAGCCGTTATACTGGTTAACGCACTTGAAGACACTGTTCAACGATATACATATTCTTTAGGCAACTCGCCGGGGTTTAGCGACGAAAAAATCGATTTAACCGGCCCAAACGATTTCGTAAATTGGGGCGAAAGCCTGCGATTCAACGGCACTCCCGGTGCAAAAAATTCGCTAACACCGCGGGATATCGATTTAGGTATCGAGCGCTTTGTACTTCAGACCAAAACGTTTATTGTAGGCGGCACAATTCCATTTGAATTCAGCGTTCAAAACCGCGGCAGTCAGTTAATTAACCAATTTGAGTGGTTAACTTTTTTAGATTTGAATGTAAATGAGACGCCGGAGCCTGATGAGATTTTAGAAATTTTTCAGGTAACCGAATCTATTCCGCCCGGCGATTCCCTTTTGTTTTCCGGTGAATTTATCAATATCCCGTTTGGAGAGGCCGCCTTTGGGTTGTCTATCTCCGCTTCGAATGATGAAGATTCAACAAACAATATCGCCATCCGAAGCGTTTTCATCGATGATCCGTCACGTAATGATATTGTTATCAACGAGATACTCTTCGAACCGGAAACCGGGTTTGCAGAATGGGTTGAATTCTATAACAATGGCCCGGAGGCGATTAATTTTAACCGCCTTCACTTTGCCGACAGTAGAGACACAATCCAAATTTGTAATAGCGATTTCATTTTAGAAGCGGGGCAATACATTGTTCTTGGCCGCGATTCCATTTTGGCCGCACAATACTCGCTGTCATTCGATCAATTGATCATTAATAGAAAATTTCCCACGCTTAACAACGATGTTGATGATTTGAAAATTCTCGGCCCGTCCTTTTTAACGTATGATCGGGTGACTTATACTTCCGATTGGTACGGCCGGGCCGTGGATAAAGGCACTTCTTTGGAGAAAATTAATCCGGCATTTAACGGGCAAATTTCCAGCAATTGGTCCGCCTCGGTTGCTGCTACCGGCAATACCCCGGGAGTAAAAAACTCTATTGCAATCGATGTGCTTGAACCAGAAAACCAGTTAGAAATAAATCCCAACCCATTTTCCCCGGATGAAGATGGGTTTGAGGATTTTTGCGTTATTCAATACAAACTGACCATTGAAACGGCGTTTATCAATATTCGGATTTTTGATATTCGAGGGCGTTTGATTCGCTTTCTTGTAAACGGAGAGCCAGTTGCCAGCCAGGGACAGGTTATTTGGGATGGCAAAGATGATAATGGAAGAGTTGCGCGCATTGGCGCATATATTTGCTTTTTTGAGGCATTAAACTCGGAAAGGCGAGTTCACATTCAATTGAAGGAGAGTATTATACTTATGAAGCAATAGGTTTGCAGAGGATGCCTTTGCACACGGCTTCATTCTTGTTTTATCAGCTATTGGAATTTTGATAAAAACGAATCACAATTTGATACCGGTGGATATTTCTCTAAAATGATAAACTTTATATCAGCATCGAGAACGTATGGCCGGTAACTCTATTGCGTTTTAAGTCTAACATCGCATTCATCGCCTGCTCTTTTGTGGAAAAAATACCGACGCAAATATAATCCACTAAATCATCGGTGTACACCGAGTGAATATTGCGGCGAAGCATATCGACGGTTTTTCCCAAATGAAAGGTATTTTGGGAATGGCTGTATTCAATGGCCCACATATTGGATGAAGTCATCGGCACTCCCCGTTAAATTGAAGGTTTAACAGTACTTTCGTTTGGCTTAAGATAAAAATTTAAAATTTAAAATGAAATACTTTGATAAATTTTACATTCGATTTTTATAACAATTTAGGTGAATTGGCTGTAGCAGCTTAGGCTGTAGGTACTGCACGATAGATAGGCGATGGTTTTTATGTGAAGAGGAAATGAGGGTGATTAATCGAAAAGCTCGATCACAGCGCCTTCCTGGGCGGCATGGCAGGGAATATGGTAGCTATGCTTTTTTAGCCGTTCGCGGCTCAGTTCTGTCAGCTTGTCAACCGTTTCATCATCATGATCCGGATCGTGATGAAAAAGAATCAACTGTTTGACCTTGCCTTTTACAGCAATATCGACAGTATACGTATACGGAGAGTGTCCCCACGTAATGCGTTGTTCATATTCATGCGGGAAATATTGGGTATCGTGGATTAAAATATCTGCCCCAGCAATAAAGTCTACCAAACGAGCCTCTTTATCATCCACAAAGCGCTCAAAGCGATCTTCCAGCGTTCCGGTAAAATCAATAGTTTCAATCTCATCTTTCGGCTGGATATATGGTTCATTGTCGCTAATATAAACAATTGACTTTCGATTATAGGTGAATCGAAATCCAAAGGTGTAACCCGGGTGGTTCATAAATTGTGTTTGAACGGTTACACCTTCCACATCAAAACTTTCTTCCATAACCGTGCGGAATTCCACCTTAGCGCCCATATCTTCCACTGCTACCGGAAAATAAATAGGGTTCATCTGCATCGAAATAATCTTAGTCAAATCGACATCCGGTTCATCACATCCATAGAGAATAAAATGATTTCCCGGCTTAAATGCCGGTTTGAAAAACGGTAATCCCTGGATGTGGTCCCAGTGAAAGTGGCTAAGAAAAATGTAGGATTTTACAGGTTCTGTTGCTTGCAGAAGTTCTTTTCCAAGCTCCCGAATACCGGAGCCGGCATCGACAATAAATCGAGGAATATTCGGAAAGTTAATTTCAACGCAAGATGTATTTCCCCCATACCGAATTGTTTGGGGGCCGGGTGTCGGTCTGTCTCTTATACACATCTGACGCTGCCGACGAGCTTCTTGGTGT
>CAXHHS010000669.1:0-4485 GCA_964015645.1 uncultured bacterium | reverse complement strand
CCCTGGAACGGAAAAAAGTGGGGTATCCCAGTTATTATTGGAACCAGGGAGAGCTTGCGTCCCTGGAGTCGCGGATTTTTTCGGAAGATGCGCTTCGGAAAACCCCGTTTCTCGACCGGAAAGCGCTGAAAGAAATTATTGAAAATGAAAAACTGACGAATCGAAAAAGCACCGGTAAAAAGAATTGGGGGCTTTCCATATTTTTGTTGTGGTATCTTCAAAACGTAAAATGATAGAAGAAATGTTAGCAATTTATCAACTTCAGTTACTATTGCTTTCCAACTCATCGTTTATGATAGCAAGCCGGATAAACAATGGTTCGAGTTTGGAAAAATAACTTGCTTCCGAATAGGAAGATTTTGCAGCCTGAACATCGCGAATTTTCTCTTCGACTTTCTGCTTTTCCGTTAACAATCGAGCTATAGTAGGATTAGCGGAGTTAGCCGCTAATGATACAGCGGCTTTAGTAAAATAGGTTGTGCTTGCCAGGCGACCCTCATTCGATTCATCAATTTTGGTTTCCATTACACCTTTGGCGTCGCCAGAATCATCTAACAGGGCATGTTCGGTGGCGAGATGATTTCCATCAGCATACTGTTTCGCGGTGGATTGAGCGGCGTATTTAAACACTTCTAATACGCTTAACCTGCTGTCTTTGTTGAGGTCGGCGGCTTCGGTTTGAAATGCCGCTATCAAAAATTTCGGAAAGTAAGTGTCGGTTCGCTGCCGCCCGGTTTTTGTAGCTGTGATGATGATCCGATTTAAACCGCTCAACTGTTTGATAAACGGCCCGCTGCAACTGGCGGTGTTGATAAAAACGATTCGACGCGCATTCAGTTTATTAACCAAAGCGGCGTAATCGATATCTTTTAAATCGCGGCGAGGAATGTTCAGCACAGCGTTTTTGCCGTTATAGCTGCCGTGCCCGAACAATAAAATATAGACATCATCATTTTCGGTTACGCTTTCGGAAAGCTGCTGAAATTGGGTTGAAATTGCCTGCGCATTGGAAATCTCCGAGGCGAAATCTCCCTCGTTAGCAGGAGAACCCGCCAGCACAAAAACATTTGCTTCCGCAAAACCAAACGTCTCGATAAATGCCTTCCTGGCTTGCGAAAGATAGTCTTGAAACCGCTCCTTATGCTCCGGCGTTCCGCCTAATCCACCAATCAACAACGCGTAGCGCTGGCTTACTTCCTGTGCAGAGATTGCACACATTGTAAGTGAGAGAGCCATTAAAAAAATATAGATGATACGGATTGTGTAGTCGAAACTTGAAACTCGAAATATGAAACTGGAAAAGAGAAACTCAAGTTTCAAATTTCGAGTTTCAAGTTCCTTTAATTCAACATTCATAATACTTTCGTTGCTTCATCCTTTGTTGGTACCTACAACCTAAACCGCTACAGCCTATTCACCTGAATCGTTATAAAATCCGTTCTATCTGTCTAATCCGTTCCATCCGCGTTCTATTTCTTAGGGTAACCCTCTTTGCCTTCGGAAAACCCATTCCGCTGAAAGTAATATCACAATGAGAAAAAACAGCAGTGGCAAATCCCATAAATATTCGGATTTCAGAAAGGTGCGGTTGGATTTTGATACCGTGATATTTTTGGAAATCTGCCCAGCTTGTGCCGGATGGTAATATTGGCCGCCGGCTAAACTGGCAAGGTTTTCCAGTAAATTCTTTCTGAGCGTAGCGTTATAAAATTCCTCATTCGAGTAACTGCACAAAAAGCGCTCCGTTTTTTTACCCACAAAAATGTCGTTTGATTTAGCCTCAACCGTAATTGTATAAACGCCGGTTTCTGTGGTAGTAAGGGTCGCGAGATATTCGCCTTCTTCCGTTAAATCCGGCAGGAAATTAAGTGGCACTGTTTCACCGGAGGGGCCTGTTGCAATTGCAGATATTTCCGCATTCGCAAGCGGATTGTAAAGCGGGTCGAAAATGCTCAGTTGAATCAAAACCTCATCACCCGGTTCAATGCGATCTTTATCCAAATCGATATTTACCGGATCGTAAGCGCTTTCCGCTAACCAATGAATCAATTGCCGCCAAAACCGTTCATGGTGAGTATCTTTGGTTTCGCGCAGCATTCTCCAGCGCCAGGTGCTCATGGTTGCCAGGGCTGCGCTGCGTCCGCTGCCGTAACGCTGTACCACCAGCAATGGTTGAGATTTGCCAAAGCGATCTTCCGGTTTTTCCGCTAACACCAAACCACCAGGTTTTACAATGCCCAAGTTATTGATACTAAACAAATTCGGCATTTCATCCCATAACAATTTATTCTGATTCAGATCGCCGGATAATTTTAGCACCGGGTTTTCCAATCCCTCGCGGGTCGGTTGAAATTGAAATCCGCGCTCGCCTTTCGGAATTCTCGGATCATTGAAATCCGGCAACGAGATTTGATTACCGGCTTGCAGCATTACCGGAAGCACATCAGCTACCGGGGTGTTGCGGTAGGCTCCTTCCGTAAATGCCCCTTTGCCGCCGGCCATCAAAAATCCACCGCCGCGTTTGCGGACAAACTTTTCGAGCATTTCCAATTGTTTCGCGGAAAAATAAGCTGCCTCGATGTCGCCTAACAAAATCACTTTGTATTTGTACAAGGCTTCTTCCGATGCCGGGAAACCGCTTTGCAGTTCCGTATTATTTTGAATACCCTGGCGGTAAAGTTTCTCCTCGAATGTTCGGGAGACCGTGGTAATTGCGATCACCGGGTCATTTTCCAACGCCCTTTTGGTAAATTTAAATTCGGTATTTAAATGCCCTTGAAAATGCAGCACTTTGATGGTATCGTCCTGGGTATCCAGCAGCATATCCAGGGAATTGTTTTCGAGGTTTTTTTCCTGCTCTGCCGGTGTTAGCTGCACAGAATATTCCTTCGTGCCTTTCTCATTCGGCTCAAATGAGAATGAAAAATAGTCGATTTTCCCATTACCTTTCAACTGTACTGGTTTGGTATAAACGAGCGTTTCATTATCGAGGATATCAATGGCAACGGCTTCGGTTTCTTCTCCCCAGCTTCTGGTTTTAATCTCAATTTCTGTACCGGTGCCTTCTTGCAGCGCTTTGTTGGTTTTTACTTCCAGCAATTCCCGGTCTGTTTCTAATGTTTCCGCTCCCAGGCCAACGATGTGGAGCGGAATTGATTGCTGGCGCAATTGCCCGGCAGCTGTTTTGGGATCGATGAGGCTATTATCCGCGCCATCGGTAAACAACACAATCCCGGAAAGCGGAAGCCCTTTAAAATCAGTCGAAATACGCTGAAATGCAGCGGTCATATTGGTTTTTCGCCCCTGCGGATCCAATTGCCCTAAACTGTCTGTACGGGTAACTTCTTTATTGAAGGCGTAGAAACGTACTTTATATTTATCTTCCAAAACCGGGAGCAGGCCATTGTCAGGATTAGTTAAAATCGTCTGCGTATCTTGATAGCGAGACTCGCCCCAGTGGCCGTCTTTAATTCCCATGCTGGCGGAATTATCGACGAGAATTGCCACAAAATTTTCCCGGGGAATAACATCGGGAACCATCATCGCGGGCTCAAAAAATGGCAGACAAAGCAAAATTAATGCAGCCGTTCTTAAGCCAATGGAAATATATTTTACGCGCCGGGAATTATATCGATTTGAATAGCGGTAGATTGCCAGCAACGCTAAAACCACCAGCAATAAAATGCCGCCAAATAGCAGCAAGTTGCCGGTTTGGAAGATCAACCGGCCATCTTGGTATTGGATGGGGGTTAGTTTGAAGAAGTATTCGAATAGAGTTTCTGACATAACCTGGAGTGCCAAACTTTAGTTTGGCGGTGTCTTTTTATAGTTTATATTTTTCCTCTGTCAAGCTAAAGCTTGACGCTCCTATTTGGCGATCGACTCAAAATATTTATCGACCATCTTTTTATATTCGCGGGGAATTTCTTCTTTCCGCATACCGTAGAGTTTTTTTTGCAGCTCGATTTCATCGAGGCGTTTAAGGATGTATAACTCTAATTGCGACAATGGTTTATAAACACTTTCCGTAAAAAACTCATCGGCATTTTCGCCAATCAGTTCTCCTTTAAACGATTGGTTTAGCGGCTCACCGGCGTTGGTGAGTGTTTCCAGCATCCCGGAATCTTCATTAAACTCACTCTGCAAACGATTAACCATTTGTTCCGCTTGTTCTTGAAGCCGGCTCAATCGCGCTAAGCGGTCGCGCTGCCGGTTTTGCCCTTGCTGATTTTGAGCTTGATTCTCCTGAGCGGAATTCTCCTGCGCCTCCCTTTGCCCTTTATTCTCCGGAGATGCTTGATTTTCCGACTGGGCTAAAGCCTCTTTAAATCGTTTTAACATTTCCCGGGTGTCTTCCAGCGATTCGCTCAGTTTTTCTTCATCGGTTTTCGGCAGGCTGCTGTTTAGATCGCGAACATTGTTTTCCAGGCTTTCCAGGGCTGTCTCTTATACACATCTGACGCTGCCGACGAGCTTCTTGGTGTA
>CAXHHS010000668.1:0-4487 GCA_964015645.1 uncultured bacterium | reverse complement strand
GATGTGTATAAGAGACAGATAGATCCCATACCACGCACTTGTTTATAGCGGCGGCCATCTAACAAGATGGTTTCCCCGGGACTTTCCTGGCAACCGGCAAACAGGCTGCCAATCATTACTGATTCTGCCCCGGCAGCAATGGCTTTGGCAATATCACCGGTGTGTTTAATTCCCCCATCTGCAATCAGGGGGATATCGTTTTCTTTGCAGGCTTTTGCGACTTCCATAATTGCGGAAACTTGCGGAACGCCCACCCCGGTTACCACTCGCGTGGTGCAAATTGAACCAGGCCCAATACCGACTTTTACGCCGTCAACTCCCGCTTCAATTAGATCTTTGGCCGCTCCGTAAGTTGCGATGTTTCCGGCAATCAAATTTATTTCGGATGATTGTTGGCGTAATTCGATAACGGTTTCCAATACTTTTTGCGAATGCCCGTGGGCGGTATCGACGATTATAACATCAACACCGCGCTCCAGAAGGTGGGCTGCCCGGGAAAGCCCGTCCTGGCCGACGCCAATAGCCGCCCCAACTCGCAACCGGCCAAATTCATCCTTGCAAGCGTTGGGGTGTTTTTGCTTTTTCTGAATATCTTTAACCGTGATTAAACCTCTCAACTCTCCCGTATGATTTACGACCAGTAATTTTTCGATACGGTGTTTTTGCAAAATGGCCTTCGCGCTTTCCAGGGTTGTTCCTTCCGGCGCAGTGATCAAATTAGCGCTGGTCATCAAGTTTTCGATTGGTTGATCGAGGTTCTCCTCAAACCGCAAATCGCGATTTGTGATGATGCCGGTTAGCTTCTTTCCATTTACAATCGGAATTCCGGAGATGCTGTAGCGCTGCATAATTTCTAACGCAGTTCGAATCGGGCGATCCGCGGTTAAGGTAATCGGATCGATGATCATCCCGCTTTCCGAACGCTTAACGCGATCAATTTCATCTCCTTGTTCCTCCAGCGACAGGTTTTTATGAATGATGCCGATCCCCCCCTCCCGCGCAACAGCGATTGCCATCTCGGCTTCCGTAACAGTGTCCATCGCCGCGGAAAGTATTGGAATGTTTAAACTGATGTTCCGGGTTAAGCGGGTCGTTAAATCGGCTTCTCGCGGAAGAAAAGACGATTTTGCCGGCATCAGCAGCACATCATCGAATGTCAACCCTTCGTAGGCAAGTTTTTTCATGACGAGAATCCTCCGTTTGATCTATTTCGGGCAGAATCGCCCGGTTAAGGAGGTGAGATAAGCGTATTTTTAAGATTAAAGGAGGAAATTAATATTATCTCATCCCCTAAATTTGGCGCAGAATTTAATACGAATCGTTAGAGCCACAAAAGGAAAATCAAAATTTTCAGAACGGCATTTCCATTTACTTGCGATGTAGCACATTATTCTACAAAAATTACGTTTATTTATGACATCAGCTTTTGAACATGGAATGTTCGCTGATTAACTCAATTCCCACCCACAAATCGTTTTACAAGGACGTTTTTATATTAATATTCCTTAATAACTCAAGGAGCATATTATGGTTTGCCCAAAATGTGGTGGAATTAATGAAAGCAAAAATTGGAGATGCGGTAATTGCCAATATGTATTTCGAGAATACATCGAAACCAGGGAGGCAAATTGGGTTGATATCCAACCGTCTTTAAAACAACCGCAACAATCCGAACTAACGACAATCAATTCATCTACAGTGCGACCAACACCGGAGACCGTTGATATAACGCTTTCTACACAGGGAACACATAATATTTCTCAACGACAAGATAGCATTTCTGATGCAATATCTCCTATAAATAATGTTACGGCTCCCTCGCCACACGCTCGTGCAAAAGAGAAAAAGCAGATTTCGAGAAATCTTGTTTATGTGGTCGTGGCGATTTTTTTCCTGGTAGTAATCAATATCATTATTTATCAGCAGTTTTCAGGAAGCGAGAGTGCCGAATTATTTGCAGCGGCAGAAAAGGCTTTTGCCGCAAAAGATTACCCGGCGGCACAAGTACTTTACAAACAGTTTTTAGTGGCATATCCCGAAAATGATTTAGCTGCCACTGCCCAGGTTCGAATGAGTGAAATTCGCATCGATCATAATGAAATGCAGCAGCAAAGAAAAAAACGTATCGAAACCCTGGTTATGAATGCTGAAGCGGCGTTCCGCGAAACCCGCCTATTAGTGCCGGCAAAAAACAATGTCATTGCCTACACATCCGAAGTATTAAAAATCGATCCGCAGCATACCCGCGCCCTGGAATTACAATCGATGGTTGTGGAATATTATCGTTCAGAAGCAAAAGAAGCAAAGCGTAAACGGCATTATAATATCGCGATAAAAAACTATAAGAAAATTTTGAGAATTATCCCCAATGACAAAAATACACGCCGCGCATTAGATGAGTTATTGGCAAGCATTGCCAGAAGATAGATAGCCTATATCTTCATAGGCCTCCTCCAAAGTTCCAAAGGCGTATTTTGCCTTTGGAACTTTTTGTTTTAGCTTCCCAATTTTTGAAATATTCTACCACTCTTTTTCCTTTATTCCTGAACAAACCGCCGCGCATAGTCGCTCTCCAAAACCGCTTTATCCGGATCGCGCAGGGCGGTTGCCAGTACTTTATTTTCTTCGATTTTAGCGAGGCATTCGCGGAAGTTGGGATCAAGCTCCAGGGCTTTTTGGAAGAAAACAATTGCTTCGGAGTATTCTCCGGCATCTTCTTTAGCGATCCCGGCGGAATATGCGATAAAGGCGGAAATATTTTGGGTGGGTATTTGCTGAAGGTGCTGTAACATAGTGGTATGACCTTCAATATTCATCGATTTTAGCAAATTTCTTACAATATCTTTTTGAAGGGAAAAGAGGTTTTTAAGACTATCGGCGTAGGTAGTGGTACCGGGGATTTCCGCTTTGGCAATATCCCATACTGCAACATCCAACACAAGCTGCTCATCCAATGTATTAAATCCGCCGCGAACAACGGTTTTCGCATGGAATAGTTTACCGATTAAGGAAGTCGAATTCTGCACATTCTCCATCAAAGTTTTTCTGCTGGCAATTTCTTCTAATAATGCTTCTACTTGTAGGCGATCAATGAGTTTAACGCCTTTTACCACGCTCAAATCGTTGATGATCATTTCGGCAATCCCTTTTCCCAACACGAAATATTTTTGATCTTTCCCGTGATACAAAAATGGCAGAACGATTACGGTATTGTCAAAAACGGCTTTCGAATCCAATTGGTCTTCCTGCTGCAACAGTAACCGGATATCATCTTTAATCTTTTTCCGCGTAACAACGTAGTGCCGGCCTTCCAGCCATTTGCGATAGGGAGAATCAGTTGCAACCTGGAGATACCGCAAGTAAATAGCCATCGCCAGATCAAGCTGCCGGGATTTTTCATAACTAAGACCCAGGTAGCAGAGTGTACGCGCATGGATCCGATTTAACTCTAACGCTTTTTCCAGAACATTAATCGCTTTCGGATACTGTTTGGATTTGTAATATAACGCACCCAACTCGGAAACCGCGTTTACATCCCGGGGATTTTCTTTAACAGCTTTTTGCGCGGCAAGAATTTCTATATGGAAAGGCGATGGCGTTTGTGATGTTTTAACCGCATTGCGGGTGCAAGAGAAATATGCCAGTGTGGAGAATAGTAAAAAAACAATCAGTTTAACATTTTTTCCATCCATGATGTGATCACCTTCAATTTAAGGGCACCAAACAATCCATGTTAAAGTATGGCGCCATCAGCTTGCATCTAAAGCAATTTAGAGGGTGAGATAAAATTTCTCGACGATATTCACCCCATGAGATAAGCAGTTCTATCTCTCGGGATAAAATATTATCTCATCCTCTTAAGGTGCTTAAGCCTGAACAAATTCTATGACTTAGAACACCCCCAAAACTACGATTATATAATAATAGGTATCAAAAATCGGGTGGTCGTGATATTGGCTACAAAAGGATTTATCCGCTATTTAGCGCTGTAAACGCGATTGCGGCCAAGAACGATTTCGACAGCATATTTATGTTGAAATCGCGTTGGTGAACTACTATAATCAATTGTTTCGACTCGCACGAAACGGTAATCTTCCCGTTCATCTTCATTGATTTGATATTGCATTTTTTGCAAATGGTTGAACACGTCGAACTCGTGCCAATCTTTAAATTCGCCCGGCCAGGTATTGTTGTTGCAAAATTTAATTCTGGCGACCAGGTCGCTGTAAATTTGTTTCGCCAGTTCGCGGTTATTTCCTTGATACATGCTGGCGATATAGGTTTCATCACCGGGGTTAATAATTTTAGATTGAATTGCACCTTCTATTTCAACGGTTGGCAACCAGCTATCCGAACGGCTTCCCAATAAAGGCGGTTTTTTGATAAATACAAAATCTGCATTGGCATGGGCAAAAATCAGGTTAATTCGGTCGCAAAGATCCGCTTCGTCATCTACTTCCAGCGAATTGGCCCCGGCCCACCAGCAG
>CAXHHS010000667.1:0-4489 GCA_964015645.1 uncultured bacterium | reverse complement strand
ACCAAGAAGCTCGTCGGCAGCGTCAGATGTGTATAAGAGACAGGGCTACCCACCGCTAAAATTGTAAAGAAAATTCCCGCATTTCCAAACGGCGCGCTCATCATTACAAAATAGAGCGGGATGATAATGACTTCTAAACCAAACAGTAATACAACATTAAATAACCATTTGCCAAGCCAAATTGCATTTGGCGGTAGAATTAAACGAAGCGTGTCTGCGGTTTGCTGTTCTTCTTCCCGTACAAAAACATGCGCAAGCCCGGACATTGCAGAAAAGAATAAAATAATCCAAAGCAGCGGGGCTAAAACAACGGTACTCAATTTGGTAGGGCCAATCGAAAAGCTAATGACCGATAGTGCCGTAATGGCAAACAAAGCAATGGCGTTTAGCGCATATCGAGTGCGAAACTCTAATTGTAAATCTTTTTGAAAAACAATCAGGCTTTGGTTGAAATATCCTTTAAACAATTTCCACGCGCTGTGCGGCAAAAGCAATCTCCTCGGCTTCGTTGGTCGCAATAATCAGGATTTTATCTTTTTTTTGTTCTTTGATGATATTGTGGACAATTTGTTTACCCGCTTCATCCAGGTTTGCAGTCGGCTCATCAAGCACTAAAACTCGCGGTAAATGATATAACGCAGCAACATACTTTATACGCTGTAACATTCCCGATGAATATGTTTTTAATGCGTCATGCTCCCGGTTCTTTAAGCCAACCAGCCGCAGTAAATCGAAAATACGGTTTTTATCAATTTTGCCGTGGCGCGCTTTCGCAAAAAAAGAAAGATTCTCCCAGGCGGTTAAGTCCTTATACAGCTGTAAATATGGACTGACCAATCCAATATGCCGGTTTGCAGTATCCCGCTCAAGTGCATACTTGTCGTCAAAAAAGTCAATCGACCCTTTGTTTGGAGATAGCAAGCCGCAAATAATTTTGACTAAAGTGGTTTTCCCGCTGCCGTTCGGCCCCGTTATAACGAGCGAATCCACATCGTTAAGTTCAAAACTAATATCTCGCAGTACCAGCCGTTTGTTAAAGTTTTTATGAATGTTCTTAGCAATAATTTTCATTTGCTGCCGAAATTTTATTTTGTATAAAAGTATTTATAAATTACAATTTTCTCGACAAATTATGAAATAGATAATTTACTTGTTATTTATTTGGTGATATTCAAAAATTAATATATTATATTGGTCGGCTTATTTTGATCCCTTTGAATCCTTATGGCCATTGATTACGAAATTTTTAATGATCTTAAACTGTTGCCTTTGTTGTTATTATTGACATGATTCAAAAGATATAAATTAATCACTTTCTAAAACGAAGGGAGTATTGATGAAATTAACCATTATTGGAACCGGATACGTGGGATTGGTAGCCGGCGCATGTTTCTCGGAAAGCGGAAACAATGTTATTTGCATGGATGTTGATGAAGAAAAAATCAATCAACTTAAAAACGGAAATATTCCGATTTATGAGCCGGGATTGGATTTGCTGGTTAAAAGAAACCAAAGCAATGGCCGGTTAACATTTACAACAAATGCCCAGGAGGCCGTTCAAAAATCCGATGTTATTTTTATCGCTGTCGGAACGCCGCCGGGAGAAGATGGCTCTGCCGATCTCTCTCACGTTTTGGCTGTGGCGAAAACAATCGGCCAGCACATGCGGAATCACAAGATTATTGTTGATAAAAGTACTGTTCCCGTGGGAACCGCGGATAAAGTCCGCGAAACCATTCGCCAGGAAACAGATGTGCTGTTTGATGTTGTATCGAATCCGGAATTTTTAAAAGAAGGGGCAGCGATTGATGACTTTATGTACCCTGATCGAGTTATCATCGGTACCAGCAATCCAAAGGTTGCCGAGACGATGAAGGAATTATATTCGCCATTTGTGCGAACCGGTAACCCGATCATTATTATGGATGAAAGAAGCGCCGAAATTACCAAGTATGCAGCAAATGCAATACTTGCAACCAAAATTTCCTTCATGAATGAAATTGCCAACCTTTGCGACTTAATTGGTGCAGATGTTGATATGGTTCGCAAAGGTATTGGCTCCGATAAACGGATCGGGTATTCATTTATTTTTCCCGGTGTGGGATATGGCGGCTCTTGTTTTCCCAAAGATGTAAAAGCCATTATAAAAACCGCAGAGGAATACGACTATAAATTAAGAGTTCTGGAAGCGGTTGAAGACGTAAACCAGCGGCAAAAATTGGCCCTTATTCCCAAAATAAAGAAACACTTCGATAATGATCTCAACGGTAAGACGTTTGGAATATGGGGATTAAGCTTTAAGCCGAAAACCGATGATATGCGGGAAGCACCAGCCATCGAAATCATTAAAGAATTACATAAGTTGGGTGCAAACATAAACGCCCACGACCCTGTCGCTATTGGCGAGGCCAAGCGGCTGGGATTAGAAGAATATGCAGCATTTTACGATGATTATTACGATGTGATTAAAAACGCTGACGGCCTGATTTTGGTGACGGAATGGCTAAACTACCGCGAACCGGATTTCAATATGATTAAAAACCTGCTGAAAACACCGGTTATTTTTGATGGTAGAAACGTTTATCACCCGGCGAAGGTTCGGGAGTTAGGGTTTAGTTATTACGGTATTGGGCGTAAGTAGGTTTTCTTTTTAGCCGTAAACCATTGCTGGTTTACGGCTTTTTTATTGGAAAAAAACGACCATTTAATTTATCAATTGGAGCGAGGTAAATGAGCTTATTGCAAAAAATTAAAGACCATGAAGCCAAAATTGGTGTAGTGGGGTTGGGATATGTCGGATTACCGTTAATCTTAGAGTTTGTCGATGAAAAATTTCCGACATTCGGATTCGACATCGACATAGAGAAGGTAGAAGAATTAAATAACGGTAAATCCTATATTAAACATATTTCTTCGGAACGAATTGAAGATGCGTTAAATAAAAACTTGTTTAAAGCAACATCCGATTTTCGAGAATTGCGAACGGTTGATTGTGTTCTAGTATGCGTGCCGACGCCATTAAACAAACATCGCGAACCGGATATTTCATATATCGAAAATACCTCGGAAACCATCTCACAATATTTGCAAAAAGGCCAGTTGGTTATTCTGGAAAGCTCTACCTATCCTGGCACTACAGAAGAAGTAATGCGGCCAATTTTAGAAAAGTCCGGGCTAACTTGCCATGAGGATTTTTATTTAGCCTTTTCACCGGAAAGAGAAGATCCCAACAATCCCAATTATACCACGCGAACTATCCCGAAAGTTGTGGGAGCGAACCATGAAACATCGTTGGAGATTGCCAAAACGCTTTACGACCAGGTAATTGTGCAAACTGTTCCGGTTAGTTCCAGCCAGGCGGCAGAAGCGACCAAGCTCTTGGAGAATATTTTCCGCAGCGTTAATATTGCATTGGTAAATGAAATGAAAGTGATTCTGGATCGAATGGGAATTGATATTTGGGAAGTGGTAGAAGCAGCCTCTACCAAACCGTTTGGGTTTATGCCCTTTTATCCCGGGCCGGGTTTGGGCGGCCACTGTATTCCGATTGACCCGTTTTATTTAACCTGGAAAGCGCGGCAATATGATACCAGCACCCGGTTTATTGAACTGGCAGGAGAAGTGAACACCGACATGCCGTATTATGTTGCCAGAAAAGTGGCCGACGCTTTAAACGACCACCAAAAATGCCTGAACGGTTCTAAAATTTTGATATTGGGTATGGCGTACAAAAAGGATGTAGATGATCTGCGCGAATCGCCCACGCTTAAATTAATGGAAATTCTTGGAGAAAAAGGCGCGATTGTGGATTATAATGATCCTCACATTCCGGAATTGTATCCCATGCGGCACTATCAGTACGAGAATAAAAGTATTGAGCTTACCCCGGTTACGCTGGGCAGTTACGATGCAGTGCTCATTTCCACTGCCCACTCCCAATATGATTGGGATTTGGTCGTTGAGAATGCGCAAATAGTAATCGATACGCGCAACGCTACGAAAAATGTGAAGGGACACCGGGATAAGATTTATAAAGCGTGATATATGATAAATCCCAAATAATTAAGGATTTTAAAAGCCCTGCTGAGAGTTCAGCAGGGCTTTTTTTTATCCAAACAAAATAAATTAGTAGGGTATTTTCGCAAACGGCTGTAATAGAGAACAGATTGAGGGAGGAAAAGAAAGAAACTAAATAAGCTGCAGATTAGGAGTTGGAATCGAATGATGCATCACCATAAAATTCAAAGACTTGTTTTACTACTGTTTAGCTGTTTTCTACTCCATTGCAGCGCCCCGGTTTGGCAGAAAGTCGATTTGGCGCAACGCCAGGGAAACCTGGAAAGCGCCGCGCAGGAATTGGAAACCTATCTCAAAACAAATCCCAATGATGCAAAAGCATATTATCAATTAGGCGAAATTCGCGGCCAGCAAGGTTATTGGGAACAGATGCTGCAAGCGCTAAAAACCTGCGACAGCCTGGGCAGCCGCT
>CAXHHS010000666.1:0-4491 GCA_964015645.1 uncultured bacterium | reverse complement strand
AACCCACATTGCCGATGGGAAACTTCCCAACATCAACTCCGAAGGGACAAAAGTCGTTTTCGTTAAAGCAACGCCTGTTGGCACAAAAGGACAGTTCTCCAAAGACCTTTATGTTTATGATATAAAAGGAAAGACGGAAACCAAAATAGCGCTGAAAGACAAAACCATTTACGGCGCGAATTGGGAATGGGACCGGCCCTATTTACGCAATAGCGATGAACACATCTTTATGAGTGCTTACAGCTATAAACAGCGAAACAGCTACATCTATGTGGTTGATGCGGAAGCCGGCGATGTGAAACGTATCCCCGTCAATCTTCGGAAAAACTACTTGAAATATTTGCCGTTAAGCACTCCGCAAGGTCTTTTGGTTGAAAACAAAATCTACTCCCTCAGTGGAAAACACAAACAGAGTTTTAATTTTGCATCACCATTCCAGGATGCGGTTTTTTACGCCGGTAACAATGGCTTTATGTTTTTGAATGATAAAAAGAACGAAGGCAGCAGAAGTTTTACCCTCGAATGCACTTATCTCAACTTAGAGAAAATGCAAGCCCGCGTTCTCTTTGAGGTTCCCAAAAATCGCCCGCCATTTCTCTCCGCCTCAAAAGACGC
The DNA here is from genome assembly GCA_964015645.1 of uncultured bacterium. Classification (GTDB taxonomy): domain Bacteria; phylum Calditrichota; class Calditrichia; order RBG-13-44-9; family J075; genus CAXHHS01. Next base: position 3,876 of record CAXHHS010000666.1, on the reverse strand, counting down.
CAATCGAGTTGCGGTAAGCGATTATTCCGGTATCACCGTTCAGTTTTTTTCTACGATAAAACTCTGGGCAGATAATGAATTTGCCCCGCTAACAAACGAATTTCTCGATGGAGAACGGGATTATAGCGACGGAACCAAGCTGCACAAAACCGAGGCTTGCGCCGATGATTTGGTTCAAAATATTGTTTTTGAGTACGAAAACAAAATATACCTGATCAATATTCCGGCGGAAAGCACCATTGAGGATTTAGTGAAATCCAATATGAAAGAAGATGCCATAAGCTATGCCGGTGGGCATTTTTTGAAGGATGAGGGGTGAAATAAAAGATAAAGGTTGAAGGATAAATAATCTTCGAATTCCTCCTTTGGCCTTTTTACTCAACTCGCTACATGGCTCTGCTGTGTAGCGTTCGAAGGGGAATCTCTACTTCCTGTAGAAACCATCAAACGCCAAGCCCAAACTTTTTTTAGACTTGTTGTGCCTGTCTTATCTTAAGTTAATCCAAAACAATCAAAACATTTCCCTTTGTCAAGAAATTCGAATTTGCATTCGACTGTTGGATACGATTAGCATCGTCATTACTGATGATGATATCCGCTTTATTCGCCCCGGTCGTTCCAATCGCGGTTACAACTAATGGTGAATCGGACACTTTTGTGCTTTGATGCGCACGCTCAATTCCTTTTTCGTATACAACAACGCCGGACCTTGAAACTAACTGTGGTTGAACAAAGTCAGCGCTATAAATTTCATAGCCGGATTCATTCAAAATAACCGGCGACAATGCTGGTCGTGCATCGAGGCCGCGTGCGTCAATAATTAAACCGGTATATACAGAAGCTTGAAGAATGTTTTGATTATTTGGTATATTTAAATTATTGAAACTTCCGGGTTCGGTAGAAGGCAGCAGGGAATTCGGTTGCCCTAAACTATTCGAATTTAATGCTGGCTGTTGATGTGGTTGAGTAGATAACTGATCCTGTTGATGTTGAATTTGAGGTAATTTGCTTTTTTCTTCATCTTTTGGCAAAATTTCGTATAAGGAAGAAAGCGAAACCTCCACATCGACTTCAATTGCACCGGCTTGTATATAACGGGTATCAATAATTCGAAAACTTCTCACAACTCCATTAATTTGGGTTTCCAACGTTTCATCTTTGGAAATCAAATTCTCAATTGTCGATTTCGAATCAAGATTAATTCCCTTAACAACCTGCATCATATTTTTACGAGCGGTCGCCTTTGCAGCTTCAATAGCGCCGGCTCGCCGGGAACCAGGCGGCATATTCGGATTTGGTGATCCATAACCAGTGGCACGGACAACTTGTTCCGTCCAATTAATTCCCCCGACATTTGGGGTAAGCTGATAGTATTGTGCGAAAGCAGTATTCAATACAGCAACAAGAGTAAAAAAGAGTATTAAACAGGTATAGCGAAACATGCAGCGTTTTCCCGACTTATGAAAATGATGAAATTATTTAAGAACAAATCTTAAAAAAGGCTTACTTCGTGGTGAAGCAAGCCCTTATTTTGAGCGGGAGACGGGAATCGAACCCGCGACCCTCAGCTTGGGAAGCTGATGCTCTACCGACTGAGCTACTCCCGCGGTCGCAATTTCAAAAATTTAAATCCTATATTTACAGTTGTCAAGATAAACATCTTTCTTGAGAAAATAATTTTTACCTAAAAATTCTAATTATTTATACTATATTTGTTCCCTTATGCCAACCATTTTCACCATATTTTCTACTATAAATTTTTTTTCCACAAAAAAAGCTGTTTGTGATTTACGACAAATTGTTTTGTGAAATTTTTTGTAAATTGTCTACTTTTTCTTTGACAAACGTATTCTTATTTATTATATTCACCGCACTAAATTTTGATCTATGACATTGCTTTTCATAAGTTTAACTAAACTGGAGAGGCTTTGAATGAGTCTAGAGTTACGGTCAATTCGTGTTAGTCACCGGTTCTCCCTGGAAAAATATTTAGATGAAATTAGTCAGATTCCTTTGCTTACACCAAAGGAGGAAATCGATCTTACCAGGCGGATCAAACAAGGTGACCAGGAAGCATTAAACAAATTAATCAGGGCGAACTTACGGTTTGTTGTAAAGGTCGCTAAAGAGTACCAAAACCAGGGGCTACCGCTTACTGATTTAATTAATGAAGGGAATCTTGGGCTTATCAAAGCTGCAAAACGGTTTGATGAAACAAGAGGATTTAAGTTTATTTCTTATGCCGTTTGGTGGATTCGCCAATCGATCTTAAAATCTCTTGCCGAGTATTCCAGGGTGGTTCGCCTGCCGCTTAACCGGGTTGGGTTAATTAGCAAAGTCAACCAACTGGTTCGTAACCTGGAGCAAAAATATAACCGGGAACCTTCCTTCGAGGAAATTTCAAACGAATTGGAAATATCGATCCCGGATATATCCGAGGCAATGAGCAGCAGCGCATTTCATGTTTCGCTGGACCAGCCGATTCATCGTTCCGAAGAAGGAACTATGAAGGAAATAATCCGTAACCCGGATAGTAAAACACCGGATACGGATCTCGTAAAAGATTCTCTCCGCCAGGAAATTCGCCGCGTTCTCAAATCGCTTACCCCTCGCGAAGAAAAAATTATCAAAATGTATTTTGGCGTCGATTATGAGCGTCCTTATACATTAGAGGAAATTGGCGAAAGGCTCAAATTAACGCGTGAAAGAGTAAGACAAATCAAAGAACGCGCCCTCATTCGACTCCGCCATCAATCTCGCTCTCAAAACCTCAGATTGTTCTTGTAATCAGTATTCAGTAAACAGATATTCGTATCACTAAATTGGTTGAACACAATTCCGTTGTAAAACTGCCACATCCGTTTTTTGTGATGGGATACATTACAACTTGATTGTATTTCTGCTAATTTGTTAATTATAGGCCTGGCGTTTAATAAATGATCTACGCCAGGCCTTTTTAATTGGCGGAATAACATCTTGGAGGTAATGATAGTTGAAAACTTTGATGACCAGTGTTTCAGGGGTACGCGGTGTTGTTGGCGATAGCCTTACTCCCAATGAAATTGTTCGCTACGTTCATGCGTTTGCAGCTCCACTTGCCGGCTCCAAAATTGTAGTTGGCGGCGACCCACGGGTTAGCCAGGGATTTATTCGCCCCCTGGTAAAATCCGTATTACTTGCCAGCGGGTGTGATGTAATTGATATTGGTATTACCCCAACGCCAACGGTTCAAATCGCTGTAGAAAAATTAAAAGCTGGCGGTGGTATTGCAATTACTGCAAGCCATAATCCAATTCAATGGAATGGCTTAAAATTTATAAATTCAAATGGTATGTTTTTACCGGAAAAAGAAATCTCCGAACTGTTTTTCCGGGCAGATAGCGGGCAAAATTCTTATGTCAATTGGAAAGAATTAGGAACGGAAGAGAATTATGACTCAGCCATTGACGATCATTTAAACTTGATATACTCGCTTCCCTATATTGATGTCGATTTAATTCGAAATAAAAAATTTAAAGTTGCTCTGGATTGTGTGAATGGCGCAGGAGGAACTATAATCCCAAAAATGTTGGAGCATTTCGGATGCGAGGTTGTTGGATTGCACACAGAGCCAACCGGAATTTTTGCTCACACCCCGGAACCGGTTCCGCAAAACTTGACGGAACTGGCAGCGGCCGTTAAAACGCATCAAGTCGACATCGGTTTTGCTGTTGACCCGGATGTCGATCGCTGTGCAATTATTGGTAACGACGGAAATCCACTTGGCGAAGAATATACGCTCGCCCTGGCTGTAAAATATATCCTGGGCAAAAAACTTGGCCAAGTTGTTGTTCTGTCTCTTATACACATCTCCGAGCCCACGAGACTCCATTGCAT
>CAXHHS010000665.1:0-4497 GCA_964015645.1 uncultured bacterium | reverse complement strand
CACCAAGAAGCTCGTCGGCAGCGTCAGATGTGTATAAGAGACAGGGTGTAAAGAAAATGAAGTGGGCGTTGTTGCCTACAGCCCATTGCAAAATGGCCTGCTGACCGGTAAATTTTCTCAAGAACTGCTACAATCCCTGCCGGATGATGATTTTCGCAAACGGCATAATCCGAATTCATTTTTCGGCGAGCCGCTATTTTCAAAAATATTAACATTCGTAGATCGCCTTCGTCCCATTGCGAAAGGTTATGATAAAGCCATTGCCCAACTCGCCATTGCCTGGGTGTTGATGAACCCGGCGATAACATCTGCCATTGTGGGCGCGCGAAAACCGGGGCAAGCAGAACAAAATAGCGGCGGTGCCGGTTGGCAAATTTCCGCTGCCGATATGGAGAACATTGAAGAGGTTTACCGGGAAACGGTTGGCTTTTAAGAGTCTGATTTAAAAGTTCGTTTTTTAGCCTGTATTATTCATGCCTACGAAATACACGAAATGCGCAAAAAATGGCATTTTATTATGATTCGTATATTTCGCCTGTTTCGTAGGTGGCAAGGTTTAATACTGCCTTTCAAGAAATAAAAAGATATTTGAAAGAACTTTTTGCCATCTAACGGCATCAAAGTAGTATGCCATAAAGAAGGAGACCAAATGTTGAAACATATTATTTTTACTATCGCGGCTATTCTGTTTATCGCCGCTAACTTTCCGGCAACCGGTTTTGCCCAGGTCGCGGAAGTGGAAGTAACCGCGGAGGATTCAACAAAATCCGAAGAAGATGACACTAAAACCGCCAAGAAAAAAAAGAAGAAAAACAAGGGCAAAGATTTTGAAGATGTGATTGAAGATTACGAAATCATCGAAGGCCTGTTTACTTTCTATCGCAACAAGGATGAAGGTAAAGTGTACATGGAAATAAAGCCGGAACAGTTCGATAAGATTTACCTCTGCAATATTACGCGCGAATCCGGCGACGGCTTTTTTTTCGATAGCGGCGCGCTGCTGTTTGAGTTTCCCTTCTTCTTTAAACGCGTGGGCAAAAATATTCAGTTCGTGGAAAAAAACCTGCGCTTCCGCGCCGATAAGTCTGCCGCCATCCGCCGCGCGGTGGAACGCGATATTCCCAATTCCATTCGCGGAAATGCCAAAACCGAAAGCGAACCGCATCCCGAACGCGGCAGCGTTTTAGTTAATGCCAGCGAACTGTTTTTAAAAGACATCGGCCTGGTCGGTTATTTGACCGGGCGAATCAAAATGTCCTATTCGCTGGATAAAAAAAACAGCTACTTCTCGGAAATAAAAGCATTTCCCTTGAATAACGAAATTGAAGTAACACTCCACTTCACTAGCTCCAAACCGCAGCCGCTAACCTCGCTGGCAGATTCCCGCAGCATGTTTCATCGCTATCATTACAGCCTGTCACAAATTCCCGAAAGCGATTACAAACCCCGCGCTGCCGATAACCGCCTGGGGCACTTTTTAACCTTGCACCAGGATTATACCTCCACCCTGCGGGAAGACCCTTATGAACGCTACATCAACCGCTGGAACTTGCAAAAAGCGGAAGCGAAATTCGACCTCTCCAAACCGAAACAGCCTATCGTTTTTTGGTTGGAAAACACCATCCCGGTAGAATATCGTGATGCCATTCGGGAGGGCGTTTTGCTGTGGAACGACGCTTTCGAAAAAATCGGGATTAAAGGCGCCATCGAAGTTCGGCAAATGCCCGATGATGCGGATTGGGACCCGGCGGACATTCGCTACAACACCGTACGCTGGATTGTGCAGCCCGGCGGTGGCTACGCCGTAGGCCCTTCCCGCACCAACCCCTACACTGGCGAAATTTATGACGCCGACATCCGCTTTAGCGCCGATATGGTGCGTTTTTTGTATAATGAATTCGATGAGCTTGTCACGCCGTCTTCCTGGACAAATGCGAATATCAACATGTTTTTCCCGGGAATGGATGATGTTGTTAGCGAAGTTTTCGGAACGCCTTTTCAGCTTCAGGATGAAAAGGCATTTAAGGATAGCAAAGAATTATCAAATAAAATTGCCGCACTTGCTGCCGCCAATTTTACTTCTCCAATGCGTTCGGAAGAATGCCGCTATGCCGAAGGGCTTCGCCATCAAATGGCTTTTGGCTGGAGCTACCTCCAATCCCGGGAATTGGCAAATGGCAATTCCGGCGATTTGCAAAAATACATTTACGATGCCCTGCTAAGCATTGCCGCCCACGAGGTTGGCCATACGCTGGGATTGCGCCACAATTTTAAAGCGAGTTCTATCCATACACTCTCGGATTTACAAGATAAAAATTACGCTCAGAAAAATGGCTTAACCGGATCGGTAATGGATTATACACCGGTAAATTTATCGGTAAAAGGCCAGCGGCAAGGCGACTACTACCAAACAACCCTGGGGCCGTATGATTACTGGGCAATCGAATACGCTTACAAACCGTACAATCCCAATTCCAAAACCAGCGAAACGGAAATGCTCAATAAAATTGCGCAGCGGGCGGCAGAACCGCAATTGTCCTATGCCACGGATTTCGACGCCTTTGGCCTTTCCCTTCGCTCAATCGATCCGAATTGCAATTTATGGGACCTGGGCACCGAGCCGCTGGAATACTATCGTACGCGCTTTGCACTAACGCAAGATTTGTGGCAAAATTTGGAGAAAAATTTCGAAAAAGACGGCCAGGAATATAATAAATTGCGCCAGGTATTTGGTCAGGGCATTACCGAATATGCCCTGGGCGGATTAACCGTCAGCAAATATATTGGCGGCATTTATCATCATTTTGATCGGGTTGGCGACCCCAATGGCCGCCTGCCGTTAGAAGTGGTTCCGGCGAAAAAGCAGCGAGAAGCGTTGCAATTTCTCATCGAAAGCTTTTTTTCGCCAAATTCCTTCCGGTTTTCCCCAAAACTACTCAGCAAACTGGCGCCGACTCGCGACATCGATTTTGATTTTACGCCCTACCGGTTGTATCGCCTGGATTATCCCATTCACGGTATTGTGCAAGTTCTGCAATCCATCGCGTTATTTCGGCTCTACGATCCGCTGTTGTTAGCGCGTATTCAAGATAATGAACTTCGTACCACCAGCGGCGATCCTTTCAAAATGCCGGAATTATTCGATGAAATGCGAAAGGCGATATGGCAGGAAGCGGCAGCCGGGCAAAATGTTAACAGCTTCCGGCGGGAGTTGCAGCGAATGCACTTGTATGCGTTGGATCGGATGGTGGTTAAATCCACTGCTTTTTTCCCTCACGACGCCGTTACCCTGGCACGAGCGGATTTAGTAAAAATAAAATCGGAAATTGACAAAAGTCTTAGTAATTCTCAATTCGATGCGTATACTGAAGCCCATCTACAAGAAAGCGCCGCCAAAATTAACGCGATTTTAAATGCGCAAATGGAACGGAAATTATAAGTTGTAAGTTTGCTCCGTAGGAGTTCCTTCGGAACAAGTGAGCTAACGTTAAAAATTAACAAATGTTTAGTGCTTTGCGCTATGCAAATAACGGAGTAAAGGAGTGTAAATGAACAAAACCAAAATCCTCTGGGTCGATGACGAAGTCGAATTTCTACAACCGCACATCCTTTTTTTGCAAGATAAAGGCTACGATGTGGAAACTGCGATGAATGCGGAAGACGGCCTGGAGCTAATCAAACAAACCAATTTTGACCTTGTATTATTAGATGAAATGATGCCCGGCATGGATGGCCTGACCGCGCTTGGCGAAATCAAAAAAATTACTCCCGGTTTGCCGGTCATTATGATCACCAAAAACGAAGAAGAAAGCCTGATGGAAGACGCCATCGGCGCGCAAATTACTGACTATCTAACCAAACCCGTAAACCCCAGCCAAATTTTGATCGCCGCGAAAAAAATCCTTGAATCGCGTGATATTTCCCAGAAAAAATTCACTCGCGATTATACCCAGGAACTGAACAAAATCAACATGCAGCTAATGGGGCGGATGGAGCCGGAAGACTGGATTGATATTTTTCTGAAACTCTGCGCCTGGGACGTGGAGTTAGATTCGCTGCCGGACAAGGAACTTCGCGAGATCATTTACAACCAGCGGCGGGAATGTAATGTGGAATTCGGAAAATATATCGAGCGCAACTACATCGATTGGGTGAACGCCGACAAGGAAGACCGCCCGACGCTGTCGCATGATATCATCGAAAAATATGTTTATCCCGAAGTAAAAGAAGGCAAAAAGGTGGCATTTTTTGTCATCGACTGTATGCGCCTCGACCAGTGGCTGGCACTGGAAAAATATTTTTACGATTATTACACGATTCAAAAAGATTATTACTTCGGCATTTTACCGACCGCGACCCCCTTTGCCCGCAATGCCATTTTTAGCGGTTTGCTGCCCAGCGAATTGGAAAAGCGCTACCCGGAAATGTGGGCAAAAGGCGAAGACGATGACCATAGCCGCAATCGCTACGAAAAAGAATTGCTCTACGATCATCTGC
>CAXHHS010000664.1:0-4501 GCA_964015645.1 uncultured bacterium | reverse complement strand
GACAATGATGCAGTGCTTGCGATTTCCGCTGCCCCGGGCGTAATTATTTTTAAACAAGATGGCAATTTTGATCGCAACTGCGGCTTTGGTAACAATAGCTGGAACGCCGTTTACATTCGGCATGATGACGGCTCGGTGGCCTGGTACGGCCACCTCAAAAACGGCTCGCTAACGAATAAAACCATTGGCGAAACCGTCGCCGCCGGTGAATTTTTAGGTGTAATCGGCAGCTCCGGGAGATCGACCGGCCCCCATCTTCACTTTGAATTATATGATGCTGGCGGCAATCTAATTGAACCATACCAGGGAACTTGCAATAATTTGAACAACGACTCCTGGTGGAGTAATCAATTGCCTTATTACGATTCTGCCATCAACAAACTAATGACCCATTCCGCCCCGCCGGTATTCCCCCCTTGCCCGCAGCCGGAAATAGTGAACGAGAAAAACCACTTTGCACAGGGGCAAACCGTATACTCTGCTGCATATTATCGCGATCAGCTTGCCGGGCAGGTAAGCGAATATCGCATCAAAAAACCGGATGGCAGCATTTTATTGCAATGGACACACGCATCTACATTTCCGCATTACGCCGGCTCGTATTGGTATTGGAGTTGGGATTTACCCGAAGCTGCCCAAACCGGCATTTGGACCTTCGAAGTGCTTTACGAAGGCGAAATCTACAGCCATCAATTTGCCGTAGATCTCACCGATATTAAACCGCAGCAACCGGGTGTTGCCGGCCAATACGCTCTTCATCAAAATTTTCCAAACCCTTTTAATCCTTCCACAACCATACCGTTTTCGCTTCAATCACCCGGAATCGTTTCGCTTAAAATTTATAATTCCCTGGGGCAAGAGGTTCGCTCGCTTCTCAACGAATTTAAAACGGCAGACAGCCATTCGATTTCCTGGGATGGTAAAGGTGCTGCCGGAGAACCACTGCCAGGCGGAACATATTACTACCGGATAATCGCCGGAGATTTTATGGAAACGCGAGCGATGATATTAGTAAAATAGCGTTAGAATGATTAATAATTTGCTATTTTCGTAGCCGCCCTATATCTTTTCCAATCGAAACTCACATATAATCAAAAATTTACAGCGGGGGAGCTATGGACAATTCTATCCATCCAATGAGTTTGGGAGACATATTTGATCGTATCTTTAAACTGTTTACACAAACTTTTGTACGAAATTTAATCATCGCTGTTATTGTTTTTTTACCGGCGGGGATCATGTTAACGTTTGCGCTGGATTGGTTTTTTTCAACTATCGCCCAGATAGCTGCACAACCCGGGATGATCAACGAAAGATGGGCAGCATCTATGATGGCAATTTTTAGTGCCATAGGAATTTCTTCAATTACAATGATACTGGTTATGATAAGTTACCTGGCAGGGATATTAGGCATCACGATTGTCGGATGTAATCAAATGAGCGGGCAGACAATTACCTGGCAAGAGGCGTTGCGAGCAACCTTTAGCGTGCGCTTGTTACGGGTTTTCGGGCAACAATTTTTACAATATCTTGCCATCTCTGCCATTATCCTGGTTCCTTATATTTTTCTTATTATCGCAATTGCCTCGGAGTCATCCTCATTAAGCTTGATAAGCGGGCTGTTATTATTGGCAGCAGCAATTACAGCAGCATATTTCGTAGTGCAGTGGATTTTAGTACTGCCGGTTATCGCCTGGGAGGATGCCACGGTAATGCAATCGTTTAAACGCAGTGCAACGCTGGTGCGGGATTTTTGGTGGCGAACACTGGGTATTTATTTACTAATAAACATCATTGCCCAATTTGCTATATCGATTGTTACAACGCCATTGAGTATTTTTGCGTTTTGGGGATTTTTCTCCAGGTTTTTTGGATCGATGTCATCTTTTTCCGAAGGCCAGCTTGAGCCGGAAATGCAACTTGAAATACTGCAATCATTAGGGAGCGGTATTGGAATTTTGATAGCCTTAAGCACAGTACTGTCCTTATTAATCATTCCCTTGATTGCAACTGTAATGTACTTTGATCTCCGTGCCCGGAAAGATGAGTTGAATAGGCCGGAAGATATCCCCATCCAACCGGAGCAAGCCTGATGCAAATTGAAGAAAACGAGAAACAAGCAAATGAGGCCGCTTTCTCCACCGGCGATTTTGATGGCAAATGGGAGAGAAAAGACCGCAGTTTAAATGCCGCGGCAATTTTTGGATTATTGGGGATTGGCGTTTTGTATTTTAACGCTCAATCTGTTTTGGCAGCTATTAGTATTTCGATTTCCGCTTTGTCGCAGCCGGAAGTTGAATTTACCGGCCATTTCTTTGAACAACTCAACCTTGTGATCAAACAATTTTCCATGCAATTGCTCGCCGCAGTCGTTATTTCCCAATATTTGTTTATGCTGCTGCCAACCTGGCTGTTAGTACGTTCCTGGCATACTAGTAATATCAAAGCCTATGTTCGGCTAACATCTGTTCGATTCGGGGAAATCCTGTTATCGATTATTGCGACGCTGGCAATTATTCCCACCGGCACATTTATTAGCAATGCCCTGGTTCAATGGCTGGGGATTCCGAAAGAATTTTTCGAAATGACGCTTGCCTTGTTTACGGCGAAATCTAATAGTGAATTTATTTTCCTGGTGTTTGCCATTGCCATTACCCCGGCGATATGCGAAGAAATATTTTTCCGGGGATATGTACAGCGAACGTTTGAACGCACCATTCAATGGAAAAGCGTTTTATTAGTGGGCGTAATTTTCGGGCTTTTTCACATGCAGCCGCTGGGATTAATTACGCTGTCGATGTTAGGTATACTTTTCGGGTATTTTTATTATCGCAGCAAAAGTATTTATCCTTCTATAGCGGCGCATTTTATTAACAACTTTTTGGTAATTTTAATATTGTTCAAATCGCCAGCGATTGGCGAAACCAACCTGGCAACCGCTTCACAAATTCCGATTACCTGGGTATTAGTCACACTTCCGGTTGCGCTATTGGCTTTAATTGTATATCAGAAAGAAACTGAAAAAGAGTATCACAGGCAAAACGCTTATGAGAAAAACAATAAAAAAGTAAAGAGATTTACCTGTAATCATTCTGTTATTTCAAAACCACAAGGAAGTACTGCCTCATGTCGATTCATATCGCGATTTTCGAAGATGAACATTTCAACCGCCTTTATCCCCTGTCGTTAACTCGCCCGGTGTATGATTTGCGCTGCGGTATTTCCTTGCTGCGCGAGAAAATCGAGCGGTGTTTTGAGAACACCAATATTCATTACTTTTGTCGAAATTATCTTGCGGAAGTATTTAGGGAAAACTTCGATGAGACCAATCAAAGCATTCAAATCAGCAATGTAGGCGACGGTGACTACCTGCTAATAAACGGGCGATTTATCTTTGGTGATGGCGAAATCCAAAAAATTGCTGCCAAATCCTCCCAGGAATGCGTTTGGAAAAAGAATGAAGGCATTATCGCTGCTCGAATAACGGGTAAACAATTGGCTTCGATTATCGATCAGCATGACGGTGTAATTCCGGCTTCCACATTTGATGGCCTGCCAAAATCGGATCAAGAAATTGCGGGTGACTTTATTCGCTATCCCTGGGATTTGGTAAATGCCAATGCAAAGCAGATTGGCAAAGATTTCAAATCCTTTAATCGCGGCGGGAAAATTGCCGGGGAAATTTATCCCAATGTTACACTGCTGAACGAGGGGAACATTTACATTGCCGCAGGCGCGAAAATAAAACCGGGCGTTGTTTTGGATGCCGAAGAAGGCCCGATCTTTATCAATGAAAATGCAACGATAATGCCCAATGCGGTTTTGGAAGGCCCGGCTTTTATCGGTAAAAACTCCCAGGTAAAAATCGGCGCGAAAATTTACGAAGGCACTTCCATCGGAGAAGTTTGCAAAGTCGGCGGCGAGGTGGAAGAAAGCATTATTCACAGCTACAGCAACAAGCAGCACGACGGATTTTTAGGCCACGCCTACCTCGGCCAATGGGTCAACATCGGTGCGGATTCCAATAACAGCGATTTGAAGAACAATTACGGCAACGTTAAAGTTTTTATAAACGGCGAGTGGATTGACAGCGGCTCGCAATTTGTCGGGTTGTTTATGGGCGACCACTCTAAATGCGCAATTAATACCATGTTTAATACCGGCACTGTTGTGGGGGTAATGTGCAACGTGTTTGGGGCAGGTTTTCCGCCAAAGCACATCTCATCCTTTTCCTGGGGTGGTGCGGAAAATATTGAACCTTATAAAATTGAGAAGGCATTGGAAGTCGCCAGGCAGGTAATGCCACGACGTAACAAGATATTGTCTCTGGCACAGGAGAAAATGCTTATCAGTATTTTTCATAAATAAGAAGATAAAGCTGTTTAATATTGAATTTTTTATTTCAATTTTAGATTTATTCTTGATTGTTATTTGTTTTTAGGGTATACTCTTACACTCCGAATATACGAATTTTTCATTATGCTTTTTGACGGAACTATTT
>CAXHHS010000663.1:0-4514 GCA_964015645.1 uncultured bacterium | reverse complement strand
CATACGAGATGCAATGGAGTCTCGTGGGCTCGGAGATGTGTATAATAGACAGAATTATATATTGCCGAGAAGGTAAAATTTCAGGCAAACCAAACCGATTATCCCATCGAATACATTCGCCATAGCGTCCGGCATATTGAAATTGCCCAATATGTCAAATTTTATTTCCGGCTGAAGGGAGAATTTTCCGAAACGCCGAATGCCCTGGATATCGACTATTCCATATTTTTCGAAATGGATGATCAACAAAACGGCTTGCTGGTTCTGGAGCACTTTTGGAAAGCACAATTGTTTAAGGAGCAAGCCAATGTTGTGCTGGTATTTGACACCGACAATCCGTTACAGCGTTTGGATTTAACAGATGCATCCATTTGGAAAGGGTTTTGGGGCGTCATCAAAATGGGTGTTTGGCACATCTGGATTGGCTACGACCATATTTTGTTTCTCATTGCCTTGATACTGCCAGCAGTAATGTTTCGTAACAAAGAGGATTGGGAACCGGTGCTCAGTTTTAAACCGGCGCTCATCAATGTCGTCAAAATCATAACACTGTTTACCATTGCCCACAGTATTACCCTGAGCATTGCTGCGTTGGGAATTTTTGAGCTGCCGTCGCGGTTGGTGGAATCGATTATCGCAGTTTCCATTGCGGTAGCGGCATTGGATATTATTTTTCCGATTTTTCGGAATCGAATTTGGCTGGTGGTTTTTGTCTTTGGTCTCTTTCACGGGTTTGGATTTGCCGGTGTGTTAAGCCACCTCGGTGTGTTGGGCGAGCACATGGCATTATCATTATTCGGGTTTAACCTCGGTGTGGAAATCGGGCAGGTTGCTGTTATCTGCGCGGTATTTCCGATATTCTATTTGTTGCGAAACCAGAGTCTCTACCGCATCCTGTTTTTGAAAACCGGGGCAGCGATGCTGATCCTCATCGCCATGATATGGTTTTTTGAGCGCGCATTTGAGATGGATATCCCGTTTATGCAGTGGTGAGGGGATTGGAAAATTGAAAATTGAAAATTGATGATTAGCTATCCTCTGCGATTGGATTTCAGACAGGATATTTTGAGTTCAGAGTTTTTATAAACAAAGGGTAATTTTTGCAATGATGTTGTGTGTTTGATATTGAAATTGACGGGCCTGGCTAAAGTTGTAGGATCATCTTACCATCGGCCTGGAGTGAGAAATCCGGTAATATTTAGATAATAAAGCCCTTGCCGTTTTTTGACCTCACCCCCGGCCCCTCTCCTAAATAGGAGAGGGGAGCTATCAAGCGTATTTCGTAGTGGAAGATCATTTTGTATTGCTACACATTTTCTCTCAAGTCACCCCTCTCTTTACAGGAGAGGGGCCGGGGGTGAGGTTAAAGCAACTCAAGTAAGCGCTCCGCTCCCAATCAAATAGCCAACACACCAACTTACCATATTTTCACGGAACACGCACTACGAAATACGTCTAAATGTTTGGCTATAGAGTATTTATCAAATGAACCAAAGCAGCACAGGAGTTTCAAATCGTTATCAAAAAATTGTTGAAAATCTTCAAAAATATTTTGTAGAAGACAGCGAACCCGGAAAAACTCCCAATCAGTTCGTGGCAGTATTTATCCGGGTGGGAATTTTGCTGGGGATTTTCCTGCTGTTGCAATGGTGGCTTGGGCACGCATCGTTGCTTCCGGAAACGAGTTATCGAAAAGCCTTCATCTTCTTTGAAATTATAAAGCATATCGGCCTGGTAGAAATTCTGGCAATTCTATTTATCCTATTCATCTTCAGCAGTATTAATCACAAAATGATCTGGAAAAGCTGGTCGGAGTTCGAATACAGCGACCGGCTGCGATTATTTATAACGCTGATTGCCGGTGTTTTGGCCTGGGCGTATTCCACCTACGGGTTTAATTATTATTTTAAAGAAGAACACTATTTGGATCGCCTCTCGTTAATTGTGCTGGCCGCTGCAATTTACTGGAAGCCGGGATTCGTTTTCCCATTTTTACTGTTGTTGAATGCCGTTATCAACCAGTTTGCTTACCCGTTAGGCATAGGATTTGGGCGCCCGATGGATAATCTACTGATAGGCATTTTAACGATTTTTAGCGCGGCATACATCTTAAACGGTGTGTTCAAGGTTCGCAGGGTTAATGACTTCTTCTTTTTAACCTGCTGCCTTTTAGCTGCACATTACTGGTGGCCGGGGTTCGGGAAAATTAAATTAAATTGGATAACCCACGGCCATATCTATTTTCTGCCCCTGGCGGCTTATGCTCACGGGTGGCTGGCTTTTCTGGAGCCGGAAACGATCATAAAATTTGCCAAATTCCAATCCTGGTTTGATTGGCCAATGTTGCTTGCAACTGCCATCATCGAATGGGGCGCGTTATTTTTTATTTGGCGGCGATTTTCGGTAAAGTTTTTTCTTATTGGATGGATAACGTTTCATTTTGCCATCCTTGCCAACACCGGCTACTTTTTTTGGAAGTGGATGATTGTCGAAATAATGCTGCTGTTGATGTTTTTCCGAAAACGAGAGAAAGAATCGGTTGCGATTTTTAAGCGGGAGTATTTCGCTTTGTCAATTTTGCTGATTGGCGGTATAATTTTCTGGTTTAAACCGGCAGCATTGGCCTGGTACGATACCCGGCTTTCTTATACGTATCGTTTTCAGGCCGTGGGAGAAAGCGGGACAGCCTACGATTTGCCGCCCGGTTTTTTTCAACCGTATAGCGATATATTCGCCTTCAGTGATTTTAGCTATATCACCGAAAAACCGCAGCTTACCGGGCCGTATGGCGCAACTGCCAGCCGCAAAACAGCCGATGCGTTGTTAGCAGCAACATCCGCTGAACAAATTTTCGCTCTGGAAGCACAAAAAAAACCGAAAATGATAGATCGCCAAAAGATAAAACGCTTTGATAATTTTTTTAAACAGTATTTTCGCAACTTTAATCACCGACTCGGCTGGACGGTTTGGTTTAATTTATGGCAGCCACCACCGGTCTTTTTAACATTTCCACAGGGTCAAGCTTTCCAGGGAGAGGAACGCATCAAGAAGGTCATTGTCAATCAAATCACTACTTTATTTACTGACAACCGGTTAGTAAACATCAGAACGGCAATGATCCGTGAGATTATAATCCCAAACTATTGAGAAGGGTGCTATGGAGACGATAATCATATCAACGGATGATGTCCGGTCGATTGTAAAATGTGTAGGACTCCACACGCTGATGGACAAAATGATCGACCGGTTATTTGAAACGCTGGAAGCGTTTAACGAAAACAATATCGTCATCCCGCCGCGGGATGGCTTTGAATATACAGAACCCAATACCGGTCTTCTGGAATGGATGCCGATAATGCGGCGCGGACAAAAGGCAACCATAAAACTGGTGGGCTATCATCCTACCAATCCGTCATTGCGAAATCTGCCCACGATTCTTTCTACGATTAGTATGTACGATACAACCAACGGCCACTTAATCGGCATCGCAGATGCCACATTTTTAACCGCGCTTCGAACAGGTGCAGCTTCGGCAGTTGCCAGTAAAATGATGGCATCGCCGGATGCAAAAACAGTCGGGCTTATTGGCTGTGGTGCACAGGCAGTAACACAACTGCATGCGCTTTCCCGGGTATTTGATATTGAGATGGTGCTCGCTTACGATATCGACCCGTGTGTTTGCCACAATTTTGCTGATCGCACAGCTTTTTTAGACTTGAATATCCAGGCAGCCCCGGCAGAAGTCGTCGTTCGTATGTCAGATATTCTTTGCACCGCCACTTCGGTCGAAATTCACGAAGGTCCAGTATTCGAAGATACCGAAACCAAACCCTGGCTTCATATAAACGCCGTTGGCTCCGATTTTCCCGGAAAGGTAGAAGTGCCGGTATCGCTATTAAAACGCGCTTTCGTTTGCCCGGATTTCCTTTCACAAGCCGTAATTGAAGGCGAATGCCAGCAATTATCCGCCCCGGAAATCGGGCCAAGCCTGGTGGAAATCGCCAAGAACCAGGCGCAATATTGCTTTGTGCAAAACCAGGTTAGCGTCTTCGATTCCACCGGCTGGGCATTGGAAGACGAAATTGCGATGGAAATTCTAATCGAATATGCCAAAGAATTAGAGCTTGGTAAAACTCTGGAAATCGAAAGTGTTTCCGAAGACCCCCATAATCCGTACGAGTTTGTAAACGCTGGCAAACAAAATGGATTTGTAAAACAAGAAATAGTGGCAGAGTTGATGGGGTGATGCCGGATGCCGGAAAGTAAGTTTGAGTTTATATAAGTAATTGAACTCAAATAATCGTCACTTTAATATGGGAGCCGTTGTAGTCACCTTGAGCGGAGTCGAAGGGTGATAAGGCTTCGACTCCGCTCAGCCTGACTTGCACAACACACAAAAGTGTCGATTATTCTATAGCGATTACTTAAGTCAAGTAAAATAAAAGTATTATGGAGTTTTTAAATAGTGAACATTTAGTATCGAGTATCGAGTATCGAGTATCGAGTATCGAGTA
>CAXHHS010000662.1:0-4521 GCA_964015645.1 uncultured bacterium | reverse complement strand
TCTCAAATCCCTCATGATACTTAGCTGGATTCCAGCCATTTAGGTCAATCCATTGTATATGAGAATATTTAGGCGGGAGTTCTATACTTTGAATCTTAGTGGGAATCAAATGTATGTTATGCTTCATTCCAAAAGTTGTCTCTTTTTCAACCCATTTGGATTTTAACGAGCTTTCTGACAACAACACTATCATACTTGTAGCAGTTTTGATTGCATTTTCAATAGTTGCGTTCCAAGGTGTGCCGCCAGGAAGCCTGTCATCCCACCAAATCTTATAACCTCTTTTTTCTAAGGATTGGACGAGTTCGCTCGTAAACTCTTGGTTTTTGCGTGAATAGGAAATGAATACGTGCTTATTTATACTTTCAATACGGCTGACGACTTTATCTGAATAGGCTACATTTTTATTCGTACCGCCAAAACGTCTGGCAACTGCAGCTACTTTCTGCTTCCAAAACGGCGCGATAACTTGCCCTGCTTGCTGAGCTTTCCACAGGAAATAAACACCGGCGGAGGTGCAAAGAACGATGGCAATAATCGATGCTTCTGCCCCGAATGCCCCACCGGAGAGCAGTTCTGGGCCGCTTAACTCGGATTTCAGCAATCCTTGGAAATCGATACCGGAAACGGCGACGCCATAGATGCCGCCCTGCGTAAAATTCCAGGAAAAGTGCAACCCCACCGCCAACCACAATCGCCGGGTGAACATAAATACCGCCGCTAATAAAATACCGGCTTCCAGCGCAATCGCGATGGAGCTAATCAGCGTTGCATTCGGATTGCTACCATGGAGAAATCCAAACAGCCCTGCTGAGATAGCGATTGCGATCCAGGAGCCTAACCCCTCTTCCATAATACGGAATACGATGCCGCGGATGAACACTTCTTCCACATACCCGGCAACGATGGAGATCGATAAAATCGGTGCCAACACGGCAATTTCGTTAATACCGGTAACCCGGTAGTTGCCCATCGCCCACATAATGCCGATAACGAGTGTCATCAACCCAAATCCCCAGGCAATACCGGTTCCCAATTCTTTGCCAAAGCCATCAAACGATAGCTCGCTGACCGGACGTTTTTCAACGATTTTTACATAAGCAGTATAGGCAAAATGGGCAATCAGTACAACTGCAAATGCTCGTAGGATACGAACCCAGGGTAATTCCAGGGTAAGATTACCAATTTCAAAAATGTTTACCAGGAAATTTTGCAAGATTACCCCAACGCTCAATGCCCCGCCCACAAACAGCAAGGCGATAATAATCCTGGTTAGCGGAAATTGAATAAATCGCTGCAAACCACTCGCTGCCGGTGGAGTCGTTACATTTTGAAGCGTATTCGTTTCTGTGTTGGATGTGTCCTCTGATTGGATCTGTTCTGGCATGAGATTCCCCTTTTCTGTTAGATAAACGAATTATATCCCACTCCGTAATTCGTGTTCTTACTCAAAAATTGATGTGATTGTTGCCAGCAGTGTATTTTCCATACCAGACAGTTGTTTATAGTAGCCACCAAGCCTCGAAGGTTCAAAGGTTCACAAAGAAAATAATAATATTAAAACTTGGTGAAACTTAGTGCCCTGGTGCCTTTGTGGCATCCGCTCCGACGTTTAAAACTTCTTTAAACGTTAACAACTCGTACTGAATTTTAAACCAGATGATAACAGCCGGAAGCGCCTTCAATTTATAGGGAGATACAAAAGCGTGTTTTAAAAATCGCGGAAATAAATCGGTATGAGAAAGGGTGGTTAGGATGAACGCACCGATCAACAATATCAAATCAATTTTGCTTTTTTTGCCGGTGAAATACCAAATGGCAATGCCGCTCATCGCTATAATAAACGTGGGGGATTCCGCTTTATGATTAAAGATGATCATCCAAATTAGCAGCGATGCTAACAGCAAATATCGATAACGAGGTTGCTCAAAACAGGCATATCTCGCAAAAGGAATCAATAATAATATTGCGCCGCCGAGAAGAACGATCATTTTAGGCGGCGTTAGCTGAAACCAGCTTTGCAGAATTCCCATCAGCGAAAGTCCGTATGATGCCGAATGATCATTCGACAGTAAGTTGAGCCAGCTTTTGTATAAATAAATAAGTTGATCGGCAGAAATAACCAGCAGCGGTAAAAAGCCCAACAAAATCCCCCAAACCGCTGAGGCGCCGATGAATTTTATTTTATTGGAATAGAGTAAAAATAAAATGATGGCAGCAACCCCAAAGAGTTTAACATAAAACGAGAGAAGGATACAGAATGCTGCCAGGAAAACACTTCGCCGTTCGAAGGAACAGAATGCCAGTATTATTAAACCGGCAATCAACCCGTTGCTTTGGGAATTCTGAATTGAAATCAGCAATTCAAGAGCAACGAACCAAAGAATAAAAACTTTGGTCTCATCCGATTTGATGGGAAGATATTTTATGCCGAAGTAGATCGCGAGCGCGTTGATCAAATTCCAGCAGATCAATCCCGGGACATCGGGCAAAAACGCCAATGGCCCCATCAGCAAGGCAAACGTCGGGCTGTATTTGAACAAATCCCAAACGATATCCGGATAAGCAATATAAAGGTCTTTGTTTTCAATTAGATGAAAAAAGGCATATTTGAAAATCAGGTAATTATTGTAATGGGTATATTCTCGCCCATCGAAAAATTTAGCGCCCTTTAAATGTTCTCCCAGGCCACCAAACGCCGCAAGCGCTGCAAAAACAATCAGCAAAAAATTTAGATTTTTGAGGAATATAAATTTGGAGGAAATATTCATTTTTTAAGAGGTTGTTTATATTAGCCACTAAGCCACTAAGCCACCAAGTTTCACAAAACAACATTAAATTTTTTTAGTGGAGCTTAGTGTTTTGGTGCCTTAGTGGCATGTTTTTCGATTTTTTAAATACCATCTAAATATTATTAACCCAATCCGTAATACATTGTGAAACACAGGCAGGATGTTTTGCCCACTCGAAATGCCCGGCATGGCAACCGAGATCGGCTTCGCTTAACACGACGTGAGTAAACCGGGCGCTTTTCAATTTATCATTAATGGAAGCGACTGCTTTTTGTGGCGCTAAGGCATCTTTCTCAAAACGAATGTTGAGTGCCGGTCTTCGGTATTTTGCGATATTGCTTTCGATATCCCCCGGTATGCCCGCAAGGTGATAGCGATTATGTTTTGCAAGCTGCCGCCAGTCGCGCATTAAGGTTTTGGCCTCACTGCCGCCAAATCCAACCCATTTGCCGGGAAAATAACCGAATAGTGCTAATAATATCGGAATCATAAAATTTCCCACTTGCAATCGCAGCTTCCATTTTCCGCTGTAATTTTTATAATAGGGGGAAGAACAGGCAATCAAGACAATCCCGGCAAACGTTTCCGGGAAAAGCCCAGCGCAAGCAATCGCTAAATGACCACCGAGGCTATGACCGGCTAAAAAAACCGGGAAACCGGGCGCTTGCGCTTTTATCCAATCGATGACGCTGCTTATATCGGAAATATACGTTTTATACCCGTAATCAAGTTTTCGTGAAGGACGTACTGCGCTTTCGCCATGCCCGCGTTGTTCCATTACAGCGACATTAAACCCGCTACCGGCAAGCGATTTCCCGAATCCGGAATAATAGCGAGCTTTGGTTCCCAATGCTGGCAGGAATAAAATATTTGCAACCGCTTTCTCGCTCGAAAACCACCGGGTCGGCACTTTGTAATCATCTTGTGTTTTAATTTTGTACCATTGCGGCATAAGCTTTACTTGCCTTATTCCATTATTAATGCGAATTACAGACTGGGGGTAAAATTAGAGTATCTCTCTGAACCAGTTTCCCCGCCTCGCTCAAACTTAGCCGCAGTACTACTTCGCTCCCAATACTCCGGCAATCTCCGCCGCAACCGCTTCGATTCCCTGCTCGCCATTGATGCGAATCAAGTTGCCCTTTTTTTGATAATACTCAATCGCATCGGCCGTTTCGTTATGGAATTTTTGGATACGATTTTTGATCGTCTCTTCCGTATCATCCGCACGGCCACGGCTGAGAAGGCGTTTGGTAAGTTCTTCATCGGAAACCGCCAACAACAGTACTTTCAGGCTGGTATCACCACGCCGTTCAAGGATCGGCTCCAGTTCTTCCGCTTGTTCCAGGGTGCGGGGAAAACCATCGAGAATAAAGCCGCTTTCGCAATCAGGTTCCTTCAAGCGGTTTTCGATCAGGTTGAGGATGATTTTATCTTCCACCAATTCACCGCGTTCCATAATGCCTTTTACCATGTTACCCAATTCGCTGCCTTTAGCGACTTCATCCCGCAAAATTTGCCCCGTGGAAATATGGGCGATGTTAAAGGCTTCTTTAATTTGCTTCGCCTGGGTTCCCTTACCTGCGCCTGGCCCGCCAATTAAAATTAGCTGGAGTGTTTCACTCTTTATTTGTGCGGTATCTTCCTGTTGTTGGGAAGTGTCACCACCCCCACATGAATACAGCACAAAAACGAGCAACGCCAACATACTGAAAATTATGAGTTTATT
>CAXHHS010000661.1:0-4522 GCA_964015645.1 uncultured bacterium | reverse complement strand
CCATAAGCGCGCGGTGCCGTCTTCCGATGCGGTCAAAACGCGATTTCCTTTTGCGGAAAACTTTGCGGAATAGACATTGCTCTCATGCCGAAAAACTGCCAGGGAATCGCCGGTCGTTGACCAGAGTTTTGCTGTGGCATCTTCGGAAGCAGTCAGAATGCGGCGGCCATCCGGGGAAAATTCCGCGGTGTAAATGGTGGTGTCATGGGAAAATGTTGCAACCAAATTTCCGGCGATTTTCCAAAGCCGGGTCTTGTGATCTCGGGAAACAGTGAGAATTTTACTCTGATCAGGAGAAAAACGCGCCAGGGAGACTTCATCTTCATGGCGTATTTCCTGGGCATAAAAGCGGTTTTGGTTGTGATGTGATTCGTAATAGACATTCAGAAGCGTTTTTTCTGCTGACGTTGCTTTGGCAAAGGAATACCCGGTTTCTGCAAGGCGAAGCGCTATGGTATTGTTGGTATTTAAGACATCGGTAGCGGAAGCTGCCAGCAAATTGCTCCGAGCGTGGTTGGCTTCTCGCTCCGCTTCTTTCATTTTAATAAATGCGAAAATGGCTGATAAAACAATCCCGACAACCATCAAAATACCGCCAGCCCAAATCCGTTTGCGCAGCTTTTCCCGCTGCGTTTTTTTGACATGGCTGAGTTCCAGCATTTGTTCTTCCGGGGCTTTTAATTTTCGCATCCCCGGTTTTCCCTGTTCTACAATGGCGAGATCTGCTTCATCCAGCCAGACGGAATTGGCGCCGTTTTGAAAATCGGATAGCTTGCTTTTCAAAATGCGGGCAGCGCGCTGGCCGGGTTTATCGGATGTATTATATTCGCTCACCACAACTGGTGCCAGGGTATCGTGCGTCAGGCTGGAATATTTTTGATTATGTTGGGATTCAGAAAGCAAATAGAACGATTTACATTTCGCAACCAATTCATCGATCACGTCCTGTCGATGGCCGTAGACTTCTCGCAATTCCTCGATACCGCAACTGCCTGCCGTCACCAGGGTGGTGGTATGTTGGTGTAACATATCCAGTACCAGGCCGGAATCGACAACGTTGTTATTCCACTGTCGAAGATTTGCCATTTGCTGTTCAAAAAACTCGCCCATGGCAATGCCTTCTTTTTTGAGTTGCTGATATTGAGCAATCGTAAATCGCGGCTCGGCAGGATTTTCTTTAATTGCGGCATTCCACATTCGGGTTAGTAAAATCTGCAAAACCGGGGCGACCGGCGAATCTTTATCTTCTAATAAATCATCGGCAATTATTTCCGGGAGATTCTCTTCTGCAAAAAGTTGATAGCGCGCTTTTAAGGCCGGTGTTTGGGTTAACCCGCGGAAGATATCGAGAATATCTTTACGGCGAAGGTGTTCCAAAAACAAAGTGGTTCGCGGTAAGCGAAAGGTCTTAAATCCTTCGTCTATTTCCGGGTGGTACTCCTTGCGATACCCCAAAATCAATTTACCTTGCGGGCGGTTTTCCGGCGAGCCGAAAATCGATTTTAATACGGTCAGGAAATCCTTAAGCTCAGAAGGAAGTTCCGGGTTTGCGCGGGTGTAGAGTTCCTCCGCCTGGTCGAGAATGACGATGAGCGGTTTGCCGGTGCGGGACTCTATAGTGTGCCATTTTTCAAGTAGAGGGAAGGGATGTTCGTTGAGCGTTGAGCGTTGAGCGATATTATTTAATTGTTGAGCTTTTAAGGATGTTGAAGAATTGGCTTCGGATTTTAATTTTGTGATGAGGGCTTCGATCTCTTGCTTGATATCCCCTTCGGCAGTTTGGGCAACTGCTTCCAATTGGCGTAAAGCGATTGATTGCGCCTCTTTTGTTTCCGTATCTTTTGAGGCGGATAGTTTTTCTGTCGCTTTTAGCTTTGACGATTGCTCTAAGTTTTTATTGATGAATTCATCCAAAACAATTTCCAGCGTTCCGGCCAGTCCTTTACGCTGGATGCGGCGCGTGTAGAGTACTGAATAATCTCCTTCCAGGCGCGGATTTAACCCGGCGTCGAATAACGACGATTTTCCGACGCCGGATTGGCCGTAAAGCAAAATTAATGGCGGGGATTTGGGATCATTAATGCGATTGTAAAGCGAGCGGATATAATAAGAACGTCCGAAAAATATCCCGGCGTGTTCTCTTTGGTAGCGTTTTAATAGCAGGAAAGGAGATTCCGGGAGATCGAATTTTGCCGGAATTTTCGGGAGGCCGAAGAGGGGATTTTCCACGGCTTCCGGCAAGTTCCATTCTTTGACGGTGTCCGCGCCTTCATTGTAATATATCTCCCATGGGAAAGTCACTTCTCCAACTGTTTTACCTGCTTTTTTGCCTTTGGAACCAATCGCCCGGAAACTTTTTTCACCCTTACGAATTTTTACCTGGTCAGCGGCCTCCGCCCAGGCGCGGTCGATGGAAAGCCCCATAGCCATTCCTTTATAAAACCGCTCGGAAAGTTCCGTAGCGACCGCATCATCAATCGGTTGGGAAGTGCCGACCACTGCCGGAACACCGGCCTCCACCAAATCCCGAGCCTGCTGTTTGGAAGAACAGCCGTTGATAAATACCAATTGCAAACCCTTTTGCCGGGCGAGGAAGGATACCAATCCCTCGCTGTGTGCAACGGAACGGTCACCGGTTTTCGATTCCAGGAGCAGCAAATAATCATCAGCATGACCGCCGTAGTGAAATACCGCAATACGATCCTGGTAGCGCTGAAAAACATCGAGAATGTCTTCAATCGAAGTATTGGTTTCGTAAACGACCTCACACAGTCCTTCATCGGCAGCGCTTTGCAAGGCAGTGCGGATACTGCGTTGTTCGACCTTTAGATTGTAGAGATAATCCTGCCGGTCATTGGCGAACGCTAAAAAGATGATAGGTTTTTGAGAGCTTTTACTCATGGCTTATCTTTCTTTAAATTAGATACTCCCTCTATCTTCGATTTCCAAAATTGCACCAAAATGCGCTTCGGCAACCTGGTTTCGGTATTCGTTTGATAGTAACAGGCGCGCCTCTTCCCGGTTGGTCATAAAACCGTTTTCGGTTAATACTGCCGGCATATTGGTTTTTCGCAATACATGAAAATTACGGCCTTTGATCCCGCGATCTCTCCGGCCGGTTTTCGCTTTCAAGTGTTTTTGAAAGATTTCGGCGAGTTTTTTTCCACTGCTGCTTACCCTTCCATCTTTTTCGAAATAGAAACTATCAATACCATTCGCGCTGTTAAACTCCAGGTCTTTGCCGGGTTGAAACGCATTTGCGTGGACAGATACATAAACACATCGTCCTTCTATTGCATGAACCTCATTGGCTTCCCGAGTTCTTTGCGAAAGGGGAATATCTTTTTCCGTATCTACCAGGTTAATAAAATCAACCCCATTTTCCTCGCAAAGCGCTGCGATTCTTTTCACCACAGAGCGATTAAATTCGCCTTCAAATAAAACCGTGCCATCTTCAAATCCCGGGCTGCGTTTGCCTTTGGTTTGATAAACGCCATCGATGATCCCACCGTGGCCGTTGTCTAATAACCACAAAAACTTGCTTGCCATAACAGTTCTCCTTTAATTATGAATTAAGTAAAAATTTCAATTTCTATTTATCAAAGAGAATGCCAAAACAAGAAAAGGCGTTCTAATAAGCTGTTTATGCTGAGTTTAGGTGAATACCCATTCAAGAGATTTGGAAAAAATCTATGTAAAAAGCTTATAAAGTTGAATTTGTAGCTGCAAAATGCAAATAATAAAAAAAATCTGCTCGCTTTTTACGAATATTTTATATAAAAAATCGCCCCTTTTATTTTTTGCTGATCTTAAGCCTCCGCGGATTTCAGGGCGGCGTCAATCCGTTCGATATTACGCTGGCATTTGGCGATTTCTTTTTCAATATCAGCGGCTGCTTGTTCATCAGCTTCCTTTTGTTTTTCTTTTAGTTTCTCAATTTCCGTTTCAAGTTTTTTCCGTTTCATCCGGATGGCTTCTGCTTTGCCGACCAATTTGGATTTGGTGAGTGATAGTTCTTCCAAATCTACCTCTTCTACACTGTTTTGGTCAGGCGGTTGAGCAGCATATTCGGTGGGGGTAAATTGTCTTTTGGGTGGGAATTGCCGTTGGTTCATAAATACCGGGGAAACAATTTCGATGTTGGCTTCGTGCAAAGCATCTACCAGATAACAACGCAGCAAAGAGCGTACTGTAATTAATTTCTCAACGTTTTTTAGCAATGCGCTAACACGATAGGTTATGGAGTAATCTCCCAATTCCAAAATATGAACGATGGGATTTTCCAGCACCACGTCTTCTTTGCTTTCAGAGAGTTTACGTACCGCCGCTTTTAATACGGTTTCTACTTGTAAACGCGGCACATCATATCCCAGGGAAAGGGTTGCCGAGATGATCGTTTCTTCCTTTTTGATAACTTTGACCGGGTGTGTTACCAGGTAGAGGTTGGGAAGGGTGATGAGGACACTGTCTTCTGTCTCTTATACACATCTGACGCTGCCGACGAGCTTCTTGGTGTAGTTCT
>CAXHHS010000660.1:0-4527 GCA_964015645.1 uncultured bacterium | reverse complement strand
CGAGACATCACCGTTGAGAAAAATCCAGTTTTCCGTTAAAAGCGCAACCCGTTGTGATACTCTGGCACTACCGCCGATTAACAGAATTTCGGAATCATCCCGGAATTCCCCGCCGCTAAATCCTTTTCCATACCCAACTGTCATACTCTGGTCGGGGTTGCCAAATGTTGCGACGCCGTAAGCGATTCCTGCGGCTTCATCGGAATCATCACCAAACGGAAGCGCGAGATAGAGTAAGCCCCCGGCAATATCCAATCCTTCCGAAGGGGAAAAACCGATTTTCGGTGTGAAATAAAACAACTGCTCGCTGAGTGACACACCTGGCACCAACGACATTCCTCCGCCAAGGTTTACAAAATCCGTTAATCCAAAAGCAACTCCCGGAAAAAACAAAGCAACATCCTGGAAATACCCGCTGCTTTGTTTTAACATCCTGCCGGTCGGGGCAAATAATAAACGAGTTTGATTGGGATCTGGAAACCAGTATTTTCCATCTTTAATTGCACTTGGAGCGACTTCTTTAAATTCCGAAATTTCATCGATTTTGAGCGTCAGCTGTCCTAACTTATTTTCCATCTCAAAATCAATTTCAGCCTCGCGGATTGCGGTGATTCTTCCGATAAGCCGGTTACCATCCCTGGTTTTGATGATTTGCACAGCCCCGGTATCCGCAACCATTAGTTGTTGGCGAATATCTAAAGATTCTTTTCCAAACCCAATCGCATCTATACCAAAAATGAAAAACAGTAGAAAAACGCTCAAAAATTTCCCAAAGCATTCATACATTTTCTTTACCTCCGTTTATTCTGTTTTTCTATGGGCGACTTTTATGCCAGAAAGTGAAACTGATAGTAAAGTCGAGGTAATCAATTGTTTTTTAGTTGATTAAACCATTTCAGGTATCGGAAAGGGAGTAGAAAAAAATTTAGAGTTTCGACAATATTAACGGGAGCAATTGTCGAAAAACGAGTCTTCCTTCTGTTGTTTCGGATGGAAATTGGAGGCCATTAAATATGCGCTCTTTAAGGCGCCGGGTTCAATGAAAGCATTGGGAATTTAATTTCAAAAATTCGAAACGATGTAATTTCAATAATTATTAGGAGTTACGAAACTAATTTCGAAAACCCATTGAAATAACGGTACCCAATCACTAAATTTGTGAGAACCGAATTGGAGTTCTCAAACAAGGGTGGTATTTATATGGCTAAATTTACAACCCATATTGTAGTTAGCGCCGGGGTTAGCGGTTTTGTTGCAACCAGCCTTTTAGCTGCCGATGCCGCCACGCCGCAGCAAACCGCCTGGTATTTTTCCGCCGGAATTATTGGCGGCCTTCTACCGGATATCGATTACAAAGACTCCTTGCTTCTTAAAATCATTTTCGCATTCTGTGGAGTCGCCTTAGCCACCTGGATTGTTTATTTCTGGTTTATTTTTATATGGTCTTTTTTTGAACAATTTTTTGTTTGGATGGCAGTGTTTTTAGTGGTGTACTATGGACTTTACAATGTTTTTACCGAGATGACCGACCATAGGGGGATGTTTCATTCTGTACCAGCTTCTTTTTTCTTTGGAGCTTTAACCGTTTATGTTTTATTTTGGGTATTTCATTATTCACCGTTTTTTTCCTGGGCGGTAGGATTTATGGTTTGGCTGGGGTATTTAATCCATTTGATTTTGGATGAAATTTTCAAAGTCAATTTAGAAGGCGAAGAAATTAAAGATCATAAATTCGGTACCGCACTCAAATTTTACTCCGCAGAAGGCAACATTTGGCTTACCGTTTTTCTCTACCTTGCCACAATTCTAATGTTTTGGAGAAGCCCAAATCCAACTCCTTTTTTTAGATACCTGGTTAGCCCCAAGCATTATTCTACCTGGGGCGGCCGTTCTTTTCCGAATCAAGGGTGGTTTATTTACAGACCGGGAACAAATTTTTATGTGCCGCCGGGGCCACCAAGATCGCCGCAAGCGCCAATAAGAGATCCTTATCAACCGGGGCGTTATAAGGATGGGCGATATCAAGATGAGCGGTAAATATATTTAGTATCCTCATTAACCTTCGGGTATATCCACAAAATTTACGAGCGAGTTAATATGGCTAATTTTTCTACTCACTTAGCAGTGGGAGCTGCAGTTAGTGGTATTGCAACAACCAGTTTTTTAGGGGCAGGAATGGCGACGCCGGAAGAGGCAGGATTGTATTTTGCTGCCGGAACGGTTGGCAGCCTTTTGCCGGACCTGGATCACGACGAATCATATATCCTCAAAATGTTTTTTGTTTTTTTAGGAGTGGGAATTTCATCCTGGATCGTTTGGGCCTGGTTTATCCGAGCCTGGTCTTTTTTGGAGATATTCCTGGTTTGGATGGCCTTTTTTCTGACAATATACTTCGGGGTATATTCCATATTTGCTTCGGCAACAAAACACCGCGGGTTATTTCATTCTGTTCCGGCGGCATTTTTTGCCTGGGCGCTAATCACGTTTATTGCATTTAAAGGCTTTCGCTATGGAGCGCTTGTTTCCTGGATGATAGGGTTTTTTGTCTGGTTAGGATATTTGACCCACCTAATTTTAGACGAGATTTTTGCTGTAAATATTATGAACGCTTCTTTAAAACGATCCTGGGGGACGGCTTTTAAATTTTATGGGCCAAACAGTAACATGTTTCTAACGGTTTTCCTCTATGTCGCAGCGATTCTTCTCTTTTGGTTTGGCCCCAGGATAACGCCGTTTTGGAATACGTTGTTTGGCCCCAAATACTACTCAACCTGGAGCGGGCAATTTATGCCGCGCGGGGGATGGTTTATGTACCGGCCAGGCCCACCTTTGAATCCGGCAAATCCACCACCGCGATCTGAACGCGACCCGGATATTCCGGACAGATACCGGGATTTGCGATAAGAACCTTTTGAGTCAATATTGGCAAATTGCGCTATGAAAGCGATTTTTAACGGACTAAAATCGCTTTCTGAGTTGATTGGCTAAATGCAGCCAGGCTATTGCTTACCGCGGTAAGTTGAACAAAATAAATACCGGAAACTACTTCCAGCCCAAACTTATCTCTTCCATCCCATTTTACCGAATGTTTACCCGCAGGATAGCTTTTTTCAATTAGAACCCGGAGTATTTGACCGCGAGAGTTTAGCAGGCGAATCACAATTCTTGCCGATTGTGGCAATTGAAAGGGAATTATTGTTTCACCATTGAATGGGTTTGGGTAATTCTGGTACAGGTGAAAATTTTCTGGCGCCGATTGAGGATTTTCGGAAATCGCAGTCAGGTTATTTGTTGCGCCGGGAGTAGCGGTGGTGGTAAATTGCCAGTTCGAAGCACCATCCGGAAGGCGGCCAAAAGAGATATCCGTCTGTTGCGGCCCGTAACTCAACGAATCAATAACAATCGCATTCGAATCAAATATTCCGATTTGTTCACCTTCTTTAGCTAATTTGTAGGGCGCATGTAATAGCCCTTGTTCCGGCGTGCCATCAGCCCAAATTAAAATAAAATTGCCCGGCAAAATCGTGGTATCCGGTAATTGCCACTTCGTTGGATTTGCCAAATTGTCGCTTAAAAATTTGTCTCCCAACCAAACTTCCATCGTATCGCCATTATAAATTTCAATCCAATCGTCAAATTCTCCTAAAGGATCAGCGATTGTAACATCATTACTCGCCATAAATTCATTGATGAACAACAACGGTTGAGTGCTGCCGGTCGATATAGTATATACTTGATCCGGTGCTTCGAACGGCTCCAGGGTTTCATTGCCCGATGCATCCCTGGCAGAAAGATAATATTGCAACGTCTTATTTTCCCCGATTGGCGGTATGGTTGCGCCATAAACATTATCCCCGGCAGCACCATCATTATGTTGGCCATCATCCTGGAGTGTTAGCGGGGCTTGAACGTCGCCATTAATTTGATAATGCAGTGTCACCGTAACCGGGGGCGCTTCATCTTCAACCATTGCCGTTATTGAAATGGGGTGATTTGCAGCCGGAAACAGCGGAACATGTTCTACATAGGAAATAACCGGGGCGATGTTTGTAAGCGTAAGCTGGTTTAATGCACTATTAAACCGGGTAACAATATAGGGCATTAAACCATAGGTCACATGATTTCCCAACGCTTGATTGTAGGAATCGTGAAAATCCTGAATGGTAAATCCATAATCCAGGGTGCGGAAATCATCTGCCTCGGCAGCGGGAGTAATCATGGTATGGAAAGCATCGATTTTGGATAATAAGCCATTCGGCTCAAATGCATCGCTTAAAAATTCATTCAAATAAAAAGAAAATCGGTCGCGAAATAACGGAACTGACATAATTCGGTCTGCCAATGGCCGCGGATCATTGGGATGCCCCCAACTATAGATGTTTTGTGTTCCCCAATCAATTCCCGGAAAAATTCCTTCCCACCAAATTCCGAATGTGTTATCGAGATCAAAGGGAATATATTCAAATTTCCCGGTTGCGGGATTGTTGTAGAGGTAAAAATTGTTTTTATTAAACCAATATCCATCCC
>CAXHHS010000659.1:0-4532 GCA_964015645.1 uncultured bacterium | reverse complement strand
GATGCAATGGAGTCTCGTGGGCTCGGAGATGTGTATAAGAGACAGGCTTTTGCCCGCCGGGCGGCGGTTTGGTGCCGCGCAGGCTGTCGGCTATCACCAACTCCAGCCGTTTTAAACGGCGGATGCCGGTGGGTTTAAACCCATCAATCGGGTAGCTGAACAATAATTCGACAAAACACAAAAATATGCTGACGGGAATTATAAATTTGGTAAAATTTTTCATGGTGTTATTCGGTTTGTTATATGATTACTTTTCTACTATAACCTGGGAAGCCGGTTTGTGTCTTCGGTAAACCAAACAAGTTTTGTAAGTAGGCAGTAGGCAATAGGCAGTAAGCAACTTGAGGATTTGCCTACTGCCTATTGCCTACTCAAACATCAATCGCCATCAAATATGTTTCCAGCTTTTCCGTAACAACAACAAAGTGCGCCGGCGGCACTTGATGCCAGTCTTCCAGCACATCGGTTAGCTTTTCGGAAACGATCAGAACCGCGTGTTCGGATGGATCCGCTTCCACGATTCGGCAAATGCCGTTATCGTGGCATTCGTAACGGCTTCCGCGGGAATAATAGAGCGTGGGCGGTTCCAAATTGGGATCGGTATCGTAGCGCAGCGCGATCAAATCGCCGCCATCGCTAACGACGACATTGAGATAAAAGGGGTTGGGAATGTTTTGTTCGGCAAGAACATCTTTTAACTCCGCAACGGCATTTTGTAGCGCGGAAACAATTTCTTCGTGTGTATAATCGTCTTTCGGCTCTTTTAACAAATGGGTTAAAAAGAGCGCGAAAAAATGTTCGGAATCGGTTTCCCCTTTAATCCAATTGTAAGCCTCATCCGACAACCGCTCGCGCAATTTCCTTTTGATAAATCCAAAACCGCCGAGGTCGCCATTATGCATCATCAACAATTTTTGATATTGAAACGGGTGGCAATTGGAAATGGCTACATCGCCGGTGCCGGCGGCGCGTACATGCGCCAGCACGCAACCGGAACGGGTTTTCGCGGTCAAATTGCGTAAATTGCGATTGTTCCAGGCGGGCTGAATACCAGTAAACAGCGCCGGCTCGGGGCTAATATCCGGCATATACCACCCCACGCCAAAACCATCGGCATTCACCGGGTCACGGCGTTCCAGGGCATGGTAACTCTGGTGGATGAGCGAATTTTTCGGTTTATAGAGCAATTCATAGAGAACGATGGGGGAGCCTTTGTAAGCTAAAAATCGGCACATGGAACACACTCCTAACTCGCGGTTTTTTCCCCAAGAGCTATTTTCTTGCCCTTCGGCATTTCGGGATCTAATTTCAGCAAATACATGGAAGATTTCGCCCGTTTATTTTCTACAAAGGGACGCACCTGAAACAGCCAAATTTTGTCATCGAGAAAACCGAGTTCAATATCCCAGGGGCCGGCGGATTCAATGCCAGGCGTTTTGAGTAATTTATTTTGGATTTCTTTAGAAACATCCCGCAACTCTTCCAGATCTTTGGCGGCTAACAAGGGGCGGTTAAAGTGGGAAAACCCTTTCTGCGTTCCGCCGGTTGCCGGAAGTACATTATATTTCTTTTCCCGGGCGGGGGAGAGCAGTAAATCCTGCCCGTCGTGGCGCAGCAGGTAAGATTCCGCCGCCTGCCCTTCCACTGCGCCGCCCGGCCCCCGGCTAAAAGCGATGGTAATATCGCGCGGGTCTGCTGTTAGCACTCCGGTGGTAATCATCACCCCGGATTTATCGACATTAACGGTTGGCAAAATCAAAATCGAAGGAAATACATTTTCCGGATTCAAGAGGTATTTTTGCCGCCAGCGGTAACTGCGTTCGGAATACGGCGAGGCCCACACATCGCGGATGCCCTGGAAAATTTTTTCCGCTTCCGCCACATTAAAAACGGTGAGATTTAATCCCGCACCGGTAAACTCTTTCAAATCTTCCATGTTGGTATCGCTGCGGATAAACACCGTCTGCTGGCCAATCTCCACACCGAAATTATCTCTGAATGCCAGGTGCAATTGCGCTTTAAAGCCCGCCAGAAGGGGAATTTGTTTGATGGCCTGGCGAAGCTGTGCCAACCGCTCCAATGTGAATCGCTCCACTTCTTCTTCATTAACCCCGTTTTTTCTTTCCCTTTCCGCCTGCCGAAAGGTTGTTTGCAAAAATTGCCAGTATGTTGCGTTGCTGCCGGGCATCGGCTGCTCCATGTGGCGGTAGAAGATGGCAAAGGGAATGGCAAACCCCTCTACCACTTTATCCGGGAACATCGTTTTCAGCTCGCCTAAATTGGCGGCTTTGGGGCCGCACAGCCGCCCGGAATCGGCGGTACGGAGTTTTCGCAAGCTAACCAGCCCGGTTTGTTTCAAATCGATTTTTTCTACCGGCACGGTAATTCGATCATCCGGACGTTTTTCCTCATCCACCAGCGCTTTTTCTTCCGCGGTCATCTCCGACGCCAATTTCATAATCACCGCCCCACGCGGCGAAACAGCGTAAAACACCGTTTGCCCGGAATAGGGAAGCAAATCCGTTAAATTTTGCGCCGAAAAAACCGCATTGGGAATACCGAGATTGCGGGCCAGTAGTTGCACGTGGGAAACCAGGTTGCCTTCGGAAACAGTGGCAATACCGGCAACCGGTTTCATATCTGCCGGGGCGTGTTGCAGCAGGTAGATTTTTTTAGCGGAAAACGCCACTGCTTCCGGGGAGCCGCTGATGACTTCTAACGGTCCCAATGCAAAACCGGGGTTGAGTCCCTGGATTTGCCCCTGGTTGCGAATATTCATTACTCGATTGGAGGTACCGGATTCCCGGGCAGTAAATTCACTTAATTCCCCGGCAATATCGCCGAGGGGCAGGAGGATGGAGGCGCGCACCCGGTCGTCGATAAATCCTGCTGCCAGCGGCTCGAAGTAGAGAAACAAGGAAATCACCGGGTCGTAATTCGCGCGGATCATGCCGCTGCCCCATTCCACTACCCGGCGGGAATAATCTGCTTTTTCGAGACATTTTTCAAGAGCGATTTGATTGATTGAGGCGTCGATTTTTAGCAGCGGCTCAATGGTTTCCCATTCCCAGGTTTCAATGTATCCGCAGCCAGCGGCTGCTTGCGAAAGGGTATAACTTTTTCGCAGCAGTTCGCCGATGGTTTCTGCCCGCCAGTCATTTACCGTTCGGAACAGCAGGCGTTCCATCTCGTTGGAAAGATCGATCATCGCCAGCCGGTTAGCCGGGCGGGTTATGGCTAAAATATGCCTGCGAATGGTGAGCAGCAATTCGGCAATATCGCGGCATTTTTCGCCGGACTGTGCAGCGCCATCGGTTGCGGAAATACGGTAATCCTGCATTAATTTTTTTATTTTGGCAGCGATGGGAGAATCGGGCGAAAGTTTCGCCAGGTAGGGATTGAGCGAATTTAAGTTGAAGGGGCGATAGGCAATTTCCAGGTCTTTGATGAGAGTTTCCAGTATGGCGTTGATCTTAGCGGGAATGGTTGTAAAATTTCGCGTGCGAAAATCTTTTACTGCCTGAACATCTTCCGGGCCGGGCTGACCGTGCAATTTAATGCGCAAATTCATAAAAGAAGGTAGCGAATCCCCAATGGTTTTAGAGAGTGCCCGGATCGACTGCCAACGATCGTCGTTGGCGTTATGAGGAATATCTTTAGCCGCCTGGCGCAGCAGGAAAAATTGGGTGATTAATATGTCGTCGCTGGCTGCAAGGGAGGTTAGGAATCGCAGTCCCCAATCTTCTTCATCCTCCGCCTGTATCGCCCCGCGGTAATAGCGCGCCCGGCGGATAATCCAGCCGTCATCCACTGCTTGCAAGTATTTTTCCAATTGATACTGTTTTAAACGGGAGTTTTGGTTGACAGCATCTAAAAAATCGGTAAACGGCGTTCCCGCCAAAATTTGGCCCAAGTAAATGCCCCAATCGCGGCTAATTTTTGTGACGGCATCCTTGTGCAAGGCATGTTGAATGGAACCGGGTTGATTGCAGCGTTCTTTCGGCGGCAGCACTCGCCCATCCGGGCAAAACCAGCGAATCGCCTGGTAGGGCCCCCGCTCGTCTTTTTTGAATGTCTGCACCAGGTTTTTGATTTCCGCAATATCTTTAACCTGGGAATAACCGGGTACGAAATAAAACCAAGCCAGGTTAAATAGAAGCGCAACAATCAATTTTGTTCTAAGAACTAACAAGATATTTCCCTCCAAAAAATATTGTACGGGCAAAAAATAGTGATCTTTAATATAAATCGCTACCAAAATTCTGTATTCCATTTTATAATTTCTCTGATTATATTGGTCTGTGGAAATTGTGCGAACAAGAATAAACTCTCCTTTGCGCCCGCCTCGTCCCCTCTCATTAGGGCTTTTTACAGTCCGACAGAGGGTTCCGGGCGCGGCTGGCGCGGCGGAGAGTTTTTTTATAGCGGTGAATCCTGCTCATCCTTGCCTGCCCCTGGCGTAGCGGGGGCAAAAAATAAGGCTTGAATAGTTACTATGAATGAACAACTCGAAAAGCTGTTATTCGATCCGG
>CAXHHS010000658.1:0-4538 GCA_964015645.1 uncultured bacterium | reverse complement strand
AGTGGGGTGAGGGGGATACGGGGGTTACGGTTGTTAAGCTGCGGTATGATATGTAGTTCGACAAAAAATCAATTGCTCTAATTTTCCAAAAAAAATTATTATAATATGAATGTGATAATATTTTTGAGTAAATAGAATGCAAAACCTTCTAATGAGGAAAATTTTATGGAGCGTGTGGATTATGAATCCATTGTTATTCAGGAACTTATAAATCTTGATCGAAGAGAGGAATTAGATAAAGATCCTTGGTATCAAAGGCGATCTGTATGGAACCGTCCTCAAAAAGCTTACTTAATTAATTCTGTTTTCGAAAAAAAACCGATTCCGACAATCTATATAAGACACTATCTAGACATTGACAGAGAGAAGAGCATTAAAGAAGTTGTGGATGGACAACAGCGCATACGTTCAATTATCGAATATGTAAATGATGAGTTTGCTGCCAAGCACAACAACCACCGACGACGAGTGAAATATTCTGATTTATCCAAATCCGAAAAAGAAGATTTTATGATGACAAAATTGTCAATAGGTTATTTAATAAGTGCAGATGATGGCGATGTAATCGAGATTTTTGGTCGACTAAATTCAGTATCAAAGACATTAAACGCTCAGGAAAAGAGAAATGCAAAGTTTAGTGGAGAATTTAAGCAATTCTGCCTAAAAGAAGCTTCACAGAGAGTGCGTTTGTGGCGTGACCTTAATGTGTTTTCGGCCAATGATATTTCTAGAATGATTGAAGTTCAGTTCATTTCCGACCTCACCCTAAATCTAATTAGAGGGCTTTCAGATTATAGCGCACCTGCTTTAGATAAAATATATAAAGAATATGATGAAGAATTTCCCGATTACAATGCACTTTCAGAAAGAATAGAACTTGTTTTTGCCAAGATAGCCTCACTCGATTCTAGATCAATTCGGGATACGATTTTTTCTCGACACCCCCTTTTCTTCTCATTGTTTTTAGTGCTTGATCAGTTTCCAAATATTAAAACATCGACTATTGAGAAGGTAATCCGAACGATTGACAGAGTGTTTAATGCAGATATACCCTTATCAGAGCGTGAACCAAGAGATGCGGCATTTATTGCTGCCTGCACGGCGAGTACACAACGTATAAAGTCGCGAAATATAAGAGATGAATACATCAAATCATATATCCAATAGATAGTCTGAGTGTCTGGATGCTTCGATTAGATGTAAATTTGCGCGATTTTAATCGAGAAGTTGACAAACTGAGCGACTTTGAAAGAAATCTAAATCCTCTTCCAGCAAAATTTCAAAAATTATCAGCAGAGATTGTACTTTTACGGCTTTTTTCTTTGCTTGAAGACACCTTAGCTTCAATGGCACGAAAAGTCGTTTGTAAAGCACAATATTTAGATGGAAGTAACCCAGTTGTACTTGTTACATGTCCCAATGTACAAAGTGCTGAATCCAAAATGAAGCAGTTTGGGAGAACAAGAATAAGATATAATCTGAAATGGACAAGAGCCTCTGAGATAAAAGAAAATCTGAAGTACGTTTTGGATGGAAATGATAATTTTGTAAGAACTATCGATTATCATGGTAGCTTCATTGATGAATTACGAAGGATACGAAATAGAATCGCGCATAATAATCATCAATCGCGTAATAATTATCAAGTGGTGGTGAGACGATATTATGGTGCAAGGCTAAATGGAGTAACACCTGGCAGATTACTTATGTCAACAAGGCATTCACCGACTTTGCTTTGGCAATATTTAGCGAAATCAAAAATTTTAGTAAAAGAAGTGGTAAAAGGGTGATTGAGTGCAGGCTTATTTTGAAAAATACAGAACGAAATATAGATAATGGCTGAGTCTAACTTCAAACTAAACGGTTTTAGGGATAAAGAATGATTTAAAACCGTAAAAGTCGTTCTTCCGCCGAGGAAGGAGGCGATATTGTTACGAGTAGAATTGGAAATGCTGGAATGGTTTAAGCCTCAAGCGAAGGGCAGAGGGTATCAAACGTTGATAAATGCAGTACTAAATGTATACGCCAAAGCACAAAAAGAACGGGTAGAAAAAGTAAACGAATAAGTTTTATATGGTTATGTGCCAATAAGTCACCAATCTTGCTCGGAATACCTTCACACCACAAAATTTTTTACTTGATCACAAGAGTCGGAAATCGTATTCTACGAAAGTAACATAGAACGGGAGAAAAATTTTGGAAACACAAATAGGCGAACAATTTGAATTAGTGAAGAATACGTTAAAGGAGAAATTTGGCGCCAAACAGGTTTTCATTTTCGGCTCATATGCTTACGGTAAGCCGGACCAAGATAGCGATATAGATTTATGCGTTATCACCGACCTTAACAATAAAAGAAAGATAGACATCATTAGAGACATTAGGCGAGAGCTGATAAATTTGATCCCCAATCCACTCGACATATTAGTGTATTCGGAAAATGAATTTAAAGAAAGAGCTAATCTCAGAAATACATTGGAATATAAAATTCTGATGGATGGGATAAAAGTATATGGATAATACTGATCTTGCCAAAGAATGGTTTAAGATTGCCGAAACAGATTTATCCTCTGCTGAATTTTTACAAAATATGCAACCGGCCCCCCTTGAAATTATCTGCTATCATTGCCAACAATCAGCCGAGAAGTATTTGAAAGGATTTCTTGCTTTAAAGGGAGAGGAAATCAAAAGAACTCACGATCTAATACTGTTAAACAAAGAATGCCGCAAATACGATGAAGATTTTGAAACGATAGAAGAAGATTGTCTGATGTTGACCGATTACAGCATTAAAGTCAGGTATCCCTTCCCGATGGATATAACTGAGGCAGATACCAAAATAGCTATAAAAAGCGCCCATAAGATAAAAAATTACGTTTTAGTAAAAACGAATTAGGATCCCAAAATGAGCAAAAAACGCCTCTTTTTAATCGATGGTTCGGCTTTATTTTACCGGTCGCATTTTGCCTTTATTCGCAACCCGTTGTTTAACTCCAAAGGCGAAAACACCAGCGCCTGTTACGGGTTTGCCCTGTATTTGATGAACATTATTTACGACATCAAACCGGAATATTTGGGCGTGGTATTCGATACTAAAGAACCAACCTTCCGCCACGAAATGTATCCTGAATACAAGGGAACGCGCGAAAAAATGCCCGATGATATGGTGTCACAATTACCACTCATTGGAGATTTGGTAAAAGCGTTTGATGTGCCGTTTTTAGAGATGGCCGGTTACGAGGCCGATGACATCATCGGCACATTAGCGAAGCGGGCAGCGGAAAAAGACATTGAAGCCTACATGGCCACTGCCGACAAGGACATGATGCAACTGCTATCGCCGATGATCAAAATGTACAACATGCGCCCCGGCAAAGACGCCGAGATTATCGACGAAGAATACCTGATGGAAACCCTGGAGCTAAAACCGAAGCAAGTAATTGATTATTTGGCACTTATGGGCGACTCCAGCGATAATGTGCCCGGCGTGCCAAAGGTCGGGAAAAAGACTGCCATCAACCTGCTAAAAGAATTTGGTTCGCTGGAAAACATCTATCAAAACCTTGATAAAGTCACAAAAAAAGCGATCAATGCCAGCCTGTCGGAAAACCGGGAGTTAGCTGATCTCTCGAAAAAGCTGGTTACGATTGATACCGATGTTCCCATCGAAGTCGATTTTGAAGCGTTGAAAATTTCGAAGGTCGATCCCCAAAAGGTAGTGCCGCTGTTTCAAGAGTTGGAATTCAAATCGCTGATTGCCCGGGTGCAGGGTGGCGAATCTGTGGCAGCAACGGCCACCACGAAAAAGCAGTATGATGAGAAAACACAAAACTACCGTTTAATTGCCACCGAAGCAGATTTACAAGCGCTGGCGAAACAGTTAAATGCGCTGGATTTTTTTGTATTCGATACCGAAACCACCGGCCTCAATCCCTTCACTTCGGAAGTCATCGGTATCGCTTTTTCCTGGCAAAAGGATGAGGCGTGTTACGTGCTGCTGGATCATGCCGAGAGCAAACTTTCCAAAGAGAAAGTCATCGAAACGCTGAAGCCGGTGTTCGAAAATCCCAACATCAAAAAGGGAGCGCAAAATATTAAATTCGATGCGCTGATGCTGCTGCAACACGGCATTGCCGTAAAGGGTATTGAATTTGATACGCTCATCGCCAACCATCTTGTTACCTCGGAAACCCGCCAAAACAAGCTCGATATTTTGGCAGAAAAATATCTCAATTACACCATGATCCCGATTACTGATTTAATTGGGCCAAAGGGCAAAAATCAAAAATCGATGGCAGACGTGCCGCTGGCGCAAATTACGCCCTACGCCTGCGAGGATGCCGACATCACCCTTCAATTAAAAGAAGGATTGGAGAAAAAACTCACCGAAACCGGCACCGATGATCTTTTTCGCGATGTGGAAATGCCCTTGACTGAAACGCTTATCACGGTGGAAAAAAACGGGGTGAGGCTGGATACGGAATTTCTGAAGCAGATGTCGGAAGAATTCGGCGAAGAAATTATCCGCCTGCGCAGCG
>CAXHHS010000657.1:0-4539 GCA_964015645.1 uncultured bacterium | reverse complement strand
CACCAAGAAGCTCGTCGGCAGCGTCAGATGTGTATAAGAGACAGGTCCAAGGGAGTAGTGGCTGCCTCCTCCGGAAATCATGGCGCAGCGGTTGCGTTTGGGATGAAAAAGCTGGGTGTTCCCGGAACCATTTTTGTTCCGGAAGATGCTTCACAAATCAAAGTGGATGCCATTCGCTGCCAGGGTGTTACTGTCAAATTTTATGGCAGCGATTGTGTTATCGCGGAACATTATGCCCGCCGCTTTGCGGAAGAAAATGGAATGGTTTACATTTCTCCTTACAACGACCTGCAGGTCATCGCCGGGCAAGGAACAATTGCCGTGGAACTTGCTCGCCAGCTGGATAAAATCGATACCATTTTTGTTGCGCTCGGCGGCGGCGGAATGATTTCCGGCATCGCCATCTACCTAAAATCGTTATTCAACGATGTGCAAATAATCGCCTGCTCTCCGCGTAATTCAGCGGTAATGGTGGAATCGATAAACGCAGGCCGTATATTGGAGATGGAATCCCTACCCACACTCTCCGATGGCACTGCCGGCGGCGTAGAGCCTGGTGCTATTACCTTCGATTTATGCCGCCGGTATGTGGACGATTATATTATGGTTACGGAGGACGAGATCAAGATTGCGATGTGCCAGTTTATAGAGACACATCATCAACTAATCGAAGGCGCTGCCGGTGTTGCGATTGCGGCATTTTTAAAGGAGAAGGAAAAATTCAAGGGGAAGAATGTTGTTATCGTTATCTGTGGTGCGAA
This sequence comes from uncultured bacterium, assembly GCA_964015645.1. GTDB lineage: Bacteria > Calditrichota > Calditrichia > RBG-13-44-9 > J075 > CAXHHS01. Next base: position 3,778 of record CAXHHS010000657.1, on the reverse strand, counting down.
CATTAGTTTGCAAACATTGAAAAGTATTCTGTAAGATTTTAAGTAATCTAGTGTGACAAGTGTTCAAGTGAAATCTTAGAAGCTGTTTTAAAAGTTTGATTTCCTGCCGCCAAGCCACCAAGTCACTAAGATTCACCAAGAATCTTTTAATATTTTTAGTGAAACTTTGTGCCTTGGTGGCTTCGTGGCTACTTTTAAAACGGCCTCTTAGAATTAACCCCAGGGAGATAATATGTCGAGCAATTTCTATTCAAAATTGAGCAACTCAAAAAATTGGAACCCACCTGAAGATTGGATAAAAATTACCACTATCGATGCCCATACCGAAGGCGAGCCGCTGCGCGTGATTATCGATGGTTACCCGGAATTGCCTGGGGATACCATCTTAGCCCGCCGTCGTTACGCGAAAGAACATTTTGATCATTTACGCACTGCGTTAATGTGGGAACCACGCGGCCATGCTGATATGTACGGCTGCATCATTACGCCACCGGTTACAGCCGGCGCGGATTTCGGCGTATTATTCCTGCACAACGAGGGATATAGCACGATGTGCGGCCATGGCATTATCGCGGTAACAAAAGTGGTTTTGGAAACCGGCTTTTTACCAAAACAATCGCCGGAAACGATGGTGAAGATCGATACGCCCGCGGGGTTGGTCACAGCTTATGCTAAAATACGTCAGGGGCATGTAGAAAGCGTTTATTTCCATAACGTACCCTCCTATGTCGTAGAATTGGATGCCAGGATTGATGTGCCGGGCATCGGAACCGTAAGATACGATCTCGCCTTCGGTGGCGCTTATTACGCCTACGTTCAGGCCGCAGATGTCGGGTTAACCTGCACTCAAAAACATTTTCGCCCGCTAATTGAAACCGGGATGAAGATTAAACGCGCTGTAATGGAAAACTACAAAATCGAACATCCCTTTGAGAAAGATCTCGGTTTTCTTTATGGCACCATTTTTATTGGACCATCGCAAGACAAAACCGTCCACAGTCGAAATGTTTGCATTTTTGCGGAAGGTGAAGTTGATCGCTCGCCAACCGGCACCGGCGTTAGCGCCCGCGCTGCAATTCATTTTGCCCGTGGTGAAATAGGTATTAATCAACCGATTGTGATTGAGAGTATTATTGGGAGTAGTTTCACTTCTAACGTGACAAAAACGACGACATTCGGCTCATACAATGCAGTAGTTCCGCAAGTGGAAGGGCGAGCGTTTATTACGGGGAAAAATGAATTTTGGGCTGACCCGAGAGATTTGCTAAAGGAAGGATTTATATTACGATAGCAGTATTTAGGTATCATATTTGAAGAATTAGCAATTCGTAAGCATTTTTTTGCTTGGCAAAGGTTCTATATTTGTTATAGATTTGCAGAATAAAAAAGTTTAGAAAATTTTAACTGAAAATAAAAAAAAGGAGTATCAAAATATGCTATCCCCCAAAATAAACACCGCCCTAAACAACCAAATCGCTATGGAAGCCTATGCCTCCGCCTACTACCTCGCAATCGCATCCTGGTGCGATGTAAAAGGCTATCCCGGCAGCGCGCAATTCTTTTACAATCAAGCGGATGAAGAACGCATGCACATGATGAAAATCTTCCAATTTATTAATGAAGCCGATGGCCATGCGATTTCTCCGGCGATAGATCAGCCGCCACACGAATTTCCCAATTATGTCAGCTTGTTCGAAACCGCGTTGGCGCACGAAAAAAAAGTCACCAAATCAATTCATGAATTAGTCAAATTGGCGAATGAAGAAAACGATTTTGCCACCATAAACCTGTTGCAGTGGTTTGTAGACGAGCAAGTGGAAGAAGAAAACCAAATGCAAATCATCCTCGATAAACTTAACTTAATTGGCGACAACGGCGTGGGGCTTTACATGCTCGATACGGAATTGGGTGATAAAGCCGGTGAAGCAGCAAGCGAATAAGTTGTAAAAACCCTTGTGTGTTACGTAGTACGTGTATGTGACAAAATCACGAATCACGCAATACGTAACACGCTACAAATGCATTCACAGACCTTTTCCATTTTTCACACCAAAAATTGTCTTATAAAGCACAACTCCATACCGGGGAAATAAATACCATGCGAGTTTTTGAAACGGCAACCACTAACACAGAAACGATCAAGGAGGATCATTAAGATGCAAGGCGTTATTTTAGCTGCCGGAAAAGGAACTCGTTTAAAGCCCATTACACTAACCCGCACAAAGGCAATGGCCCCCATTCTCGGAAAACCGATTGTGGAACGGGTTATGGAAGGCCTGGCCGAAAACGGAGTCAAAGACTTTATTTTGGTTGTCAGCCCGGAAGACAAGGAAATCGTTCATTATTTTCAAACCGAATCAACCCTGGATGTCGCTATTCAATTTGTTGCTCAAAAAACGCGCCGGGGGATGGGCGATGCACTGCGGTATGCCCTGCCGTTTGTTGTGGGCGATTTTGTGCTCTCGGCTTGCGATAATTTAGTGGATAAGTCTTATATAAATAGAATGTTATCCTTTTGGAATGCCTCCGAAAACCCGGATGCGGTTTTAACGCTGATGGAAGTTCCTCCCGAGAGAATTCCTCACGTCGGTATCGTTGATACTGAAGGAGATCGAATAAAGGCAATCATCGAAAAGCCAACGGTGGAGGAAGCGCCTTCCAACATCGCCAGCTTGCCGCTCTATTGTTTTTCGAAGCGCCTGTTGAAACATGTTCCCCAAATCCCGCTTTCCAAACGCGACGAATATGAACTGCAAGATGCAATTCAAATGCTAATTGAAGAAAGCAATAATGTATATGGCCTGCAATTGGATCGGCGAATGACGGTAACCCGTCCAACGGATTTACTCGCAATTAATATCCATTATTTAAAGAATGATAAAAACCAAACGCAAATAAAAACATCAAACATTGGACACAATACCGAATTCGTAACGCCACTGGTGATCGATACCAACGTAAAAATCGGCAATAATTGTAAAATCGGCCCAAATGTTTACATTGAAAAAGGTGCTCAAATTGGCAACCACGTAAATATCCGGGATTCAATCGTTTTGCAAAACTCCGTTGTTGGGGATGAAATGACAATCGAAGGCCAGGTCTATTTCAAAGATTGATGTAGCAAATTTTAGTATAATTGTTTATCATACGCTTATGCGAATTTTGTTATACAAACCAAAGGAACAATAGGATGGAAATTACCAGGGACATTTTAGATGATTGGTGCCTTTTACAAGAAATAGATGTTGATAAACTGACCGAAGCTCGCTTGCAACTTCATCATGCTGCCCAAATAGTTGCAGCGATGGGCAAATACCTGCTCCCAGCCCAACCGGATGATAGCCACACTAACATGGAATGGTCTTCCGAGTTTCAAGCGCTGGTTGGAGGGGAAATAAACGGAAAAAATACACTGCGCGGCGGATTAAGACTTCGCGACCTCACCGTTTTATTGATTGATGAAAGCGATGATACCCTCCAAGAATTTCCATTGGAAAATACCAAAATCGACGACACATTTTTCCAGGTAAAGGAATCGTTAGCAGCAAACGACCTTGATACCAGTGATTTTTCCTTAAAAATGCACTACGAAATTCCTCATCATGCGATTGCAGATGGCCAGCCGTTTCGCCTCGATCCGAAAGACGCATTTGTCGAATTAGCCCGCTATTATGGCAACATAGCTCTTTTACTGGAACAATTGGTTAAAGAAACCCCAAACACTTCTGAGATTCGCTGCTGGCCACATCATTTTGATATCGCTACTTTAATTACCATT
>CAXHHS010000656.1:0-4543 GCA_964015645.1 uncultured bacterium | reverse complement strand
GAGCGGTAGATGTGGCCTCTTTCCTCTCCAATTGCCAGCCGAATACCGATCTCACCGTAGCGCCGTAAACTGCCCATCAAGCCGACGTTCCAAAGAACGATAAACATCAAAACAAGAAAGATGCCGATAAGAAGCGAAATTCCGAATTTACCGGCATCAAGCATTTGCGCCAGGCCATTTTGATCTCGCAGCGTAGTCATTACCGGGGAGAATTCATTTTCCGGATTTTGAAAGCGGTGATTAAACTCCGCAGCAATTTGGTAGGCGGTGTCTTCATTATAGTGAAAGTCGTTGAACAACCCCAGGATTTCTCCGGCTGAATTTTGCATATCGAGGGCTTGCTGTATATCGGCAAGATCGACGATAATAGCACCGCGATCCATAGCGACAATTCCAAACCGCACGGTTCCTGAGATCATAAAGTTATAAAACGCCATGCTGCCGTACATCGTGGAACTCAACAGGGTTATCGATTCGCCCAAATTCACTTTCAGCTTTTGGGCAAAATCGTCGCTGATTAAAATTTCGCCAGGATTTTGCGGCAGCCTACCCCGCACCAGGGACTCATGCAAATTTAGTATATCTTTTTCATGGCTATTTTCATTGAGCAAATCGACGCCCATACCGAATGCCGGTCCCTGGGCGCGGGTTTCGCCTTGCTCGTCGGGCACATCCAGCAACCCGCCAAAACGGATACGTGGAAGCCAAATCATTTCCGGGTAGGCTTCTTGCAAATTGTAAAGAAGGGTATTGACCCCGGTATAAGCCAAATCGTTCGGCAACTTGTCTGCCTGATCCGCATAGGCTTGCGACATTATTTTAACATGCCCGGTTTGGAATTTAGCATTCGACTCTACCAAATTATTAAAGGTTCCGTTGACCCAACAATACATAATTACGGTCAAGGCCACGCCTGCCGCTATCACCAATACTGGCATTAAACTCCGGGATCGATCGCGGATAACGCCTTTTATGAGGAACTGTATCATACTTTTGGTCACTTTAAACCGAACCGGAGAAACGGAGAATCGGCGAAACGGAGACGTCACCGATTCCCTGTTTCTCCGATTTTCGGATTCATTTCAGAAAAGTATCGACATTTTAAAATTGGTAATCAACGGTATCATGCCAATCTTCCCCGCAGCGCATCCGCTGGTTTTAGTTTAGCAATTCTTCTTGTTGGAAGAAAACTGACAATCAGAACGGTAATTAACACGATAACCGTTGTTCCTAAAATTAGCGCTGCACTGTATGCCGGATAAAGCACCTGGCCAAGCGCCAATCCCATACTTTCCGATGATTGCGGAATGGGAATGCCATTGCTCGAAAGGTAAGTGAACAACGGAGTTCCGTAAATTGCCGCTACCGCTGCTGCAAAAACTCCGTAAAGGAATCCCTCCAGTGTAAACAATTTGACAACGGTAGCCCGCGTCATTCCCAAAGCGATTAAGGTGCCGATTTCTTTCTTACGGCGAAAGATGGATAGAATTTGAGTATCGACCACCGCCAGCATAGCAATGAGCAATATAATGAGATAAAAGACTGCCGAACCATACATTCGCATTCGGATCAAATCGTTGATGTCTTTTAGCAAAAAATCAAGAGATTTAAATTGCCAGCCGGAAATTTCTCCCGGTGGCTGAACCGATTTGCCTAAAACGATGAGGGTTGCCTCGTCTCCCACCGCCATCATTTGCTGCATGGTGTTTAATGGAATCCAAACTTTACCGTTGTCAATGGATTGTACATCGGTTTCCATAATTTGAACAATTCGTACGTCGCGCGCATCAAACGTTCCGGCAGCATCTCGCCAGCGGAGGGTTACGAAATCATCAATCCGCAAATTAGCGCTTTGCGCCATGCGCCCGCCAATAAGCGCGACGAGTTCGTTTTCTTCGGATTTTAGGTATCGTGACGGAATATCCAAAATGGCCTGATCGGGATCGATACCGTTTAAGATGATTGGTTGAACACGCTCTTGAGGGTAAATGGTCGCCTGGGTCGATAAAATCGCCAGCGCTTTTCCCTGATCGATAAGCGTTTGTAATTCCACCGGAATGTTCGCATGGGCGTCGGATAAGGATAGCGGATCGTAGGGATCAAAGTTTGCTTGCCAAAATTGCCCGCCACCATATTCGAAATCAATCAATGAATTGCTAATCTGCCCGCGGAGACCTTCGTTTAATCCTTGCATTAAAATAATCGCCACAAATGCAACCGATAAAACGATGACATTAAGCCAGGTTCGCAAGCCGGCGCCCAATAGGTTTCTTAATGCTAATTGAAATAAAATCATCGGTTTACTGTGTCAAAGTATTTGAGTGTTCAGATACTCAAGTGTTTTCCGAAGGAACCACTGCGTGGCGAGCTACTTGAATACATAAACACTTGGGCACTTCCCCTTTTTTATTTTTGTCTGTCGGATACCACACTCCCGTCTTCCAGCGTAATAATCCGTTTCAGGTATTGAACTACTTTTTCATCGTGAGTCGAAAAAATAAAGGTTGTTTGTAGTTCCCGGTTTAACCGCTCCATCGTGCGTAAAATTTGGTGGGAGTTCTCGGCATCGAGATTTGCGGTGGCTTCATCGACTAATAAAATTTCCGGCTGTTTTACCATCGCGCGGGCAATGGCAACTCTTTGGCTTTCTCCACCGGAAAGCTGCGCCGGTTTGGAATTGGCCTTGTCACTCAAATTCACCCATTCCAGCGCTTGCAAGACAGCTTTTTTGCGTTCATCCTTGGGCATTTTGAGCAGCAGGAGCGGGAATTCAACATTTTCGAAAACGGTGTAAACCGGCAGCAAATTGAATGTTTGGAAAATGAAACCGATATGTTTATTTCGCAGCCAGGCCGCTTCTTTATGTGATAAGGTTTCGATCTTTTGCGCCATTACCGACACGCTGCCCTCCGAAGGAGAATCCAGCGACCCAATGATATTTAGCAGCGTCGTTTTACCTGAACCGCTTGGTCCCACCAGCCCGGCAAACTCGCCTTTTTGAAAACCCAGGTTTACATTTGCGAGGGCAACCAACTCGCCTTCGCCCATGGGAAAGCGTTTGTACAGATTTTGGGTTTTGATTAGGATGCTATTTTCCAAAGGCAATCTCCACTTAATCGCAAAGAAATTGATCTTGCGAACAAGTGTATGCTTTTGTAAGTTTTATTGCAAGGGCTAAACGAATTTATCAGTGATTATACACCGCCATAATTTGCAACCCTTTGCCAATTCCAAACGTATTTTCGCTATCCCGGCGTAAACCGGCGAAGCCAAAACCGGCATCTTCCGGGTTCCAGAATACATTTAAATAAAAACTCCACTTATCGTAAAACCGCGAGAAACTGGCAAACCGAAATACCTGCTTTTGGCTCCAATCATAATACACAATTGCAGAGACCCGATCCAGTAACCCGATATTATAAAATGCCGACCAGGCACTAAAATTAACGGTTTCTCTCAGTTTGGAAAGTTTGTTTCCCTGGCTTACCACAAGATGCTCGGCCATTACATATAAACCGTTTCCCCAGGGAAATGTATAATCCGCACCCAGGGTCAAAAAATTTTGATATTTGAACAATAAATTCAGAAACGTTAAACCCTGTTGAATGAGAGCGGTCTCGAACCAAAGGCCGATTTGCAAATCCCATTTTCCATCCAGGGCAAAGCGATTTTCCGGTATAATTGAATTTTCGCATATTGCCGGTGTAAACGGGCCTTCACAGATTGGTATATTAAACAGGTTTTTGTTAAGATCGAATTTTCGGCGATGGTAGCTAAACGCCAACTCCCCGCTTCCAATGGGGTGTTGAATCCTGCCGCCAAATTCCACGGTGTTATCCGCAGTAGCAAAAACCTCCGAGCCTTTGGATTCTTCATTTCCATAAAGTCCCCAAACCCAGATGTTGGCGTTGTTCAGGAAAAAATACCTGCCCAGCAGTGCATAAACACCATTGGTAATTTGCAATGGGTCGCGGGGGTCGATACTGTCGAACCAGCGCAATGAGCGCAACAAAGTGGCAGTGCCAAAATCAATTTTTTGCAGCCCGCCGCGGGCCTCAAACTGCGATCCGGCGAAGCGCAGCCAAACACGATAAGCCTTTAGCGAAGCGTCTTCGGCAAATTGATCCGGCTCATCGAAAACAGCGGCGGAAACGGCGTTTACGGATAATTCGGCATCGAGACTTAAACCGCTTTTGAAATGCTTTTCGACAAACAGCGATGGAATGTAACGAAGACCAATTTGGCTATCGGAAAATTTTTGCCCGTTAATATTTGCCCAGGCGGAAAGCTGCCCTTCCGGGGTAACAGTCTGTGATTGCAGCGCGGCAGTAAGTATTATTAAGCAGTAAAGGAACAGGGGGTTTTTCATCGTTTTTTTGGCATCTTTCGTTTGTCGATTGAACTTCAACTCGCGTAAATCCCGATGTTCGTATTAGCGTTAGGCCTTAGCAAATTATAGAAAGAATGCGATAAATTCCCCGCCTTAGAAAGGCTACTCTCTGCACACAAATCCAGCAGGAGGGAAAAGCGCCAGTTTTTCTTC
>CAXHHS010000655.1:0-4543 GCA_964015645.1 uncultured bacterium | reverse complement strand
CCCCCCGGCCCCTCTCCTAATAGGAATAGGAGAGGGGAGCTTAAGTTTCTAATTTACAGATTCTTATCCAAGCTTTTAAAGTAGAGCTATTTGCAATGATCGTTCAGGCAGTCAGCTAAAATTTCTGTACTTCACCAGGTTAAACGGACAGTCAGGATATGGCGATTCCAACATTTGAGAAATCCGGCAGCAGCAACTTCCTTTATTTACTAAAAGAAGACATTTCCGCTGGCAGCGAGAGCAAATACTGCATCGCATTTTTTACACATAACGATATTCCCGATGCTTCGCTAAAACTGGCGGATACCTGGAATAACCACGCGGGTGTTTATCTTTTCTTAAAATTTGATAAGACTACCTTTCCGCCGCCGGAATTCGAAAAAAAACTGAATAATCTATTGAATGAACCGGCGTATCAACACGTTCGCTTTATCTGGCTGGAAAATCCAGCCGACTCGCTGCCGAATTGGCGAATGAATTTCATCAGCGCCCAACCGCAGCAAACCGCTACCGCAACGCTTAACAAATTAGCCTTAATCGATCTCCGAAACTACTCCCTCGGCATTGCCCGAGGGAGCCAGATTGAATTAGTTGAATTAAATGAAAACGAAGATGGCTTTAAGTTTTCCCGGGCTGATGATAACCCGGAAGGCTTTTTCTTCTCAACCGGGTATGGCGCCAATCGTTTAAAAGGCGTTGGCAATAGCATCACGATACCATTACATGGAGAAAACGCCGGCTGCCTGCAATTCGATTTGACACTAAAACGCCCACCTCAAACCGGGGGAGAATTTGTAGACCGTTATCATGAACTAATTCATCTCGATGTTGGCCAGCGCCTCTTTTTTAAAGACCCCTCGGTTTCGATTACAGATACCGGATTTTACGTGCGCTCCCGGCACTATCCAATGTTGAGTGAAGACGCCGGTTCCCTAAAACACTATCCGGCTGATTTAAAGGTTTATGCCAGCCTCGATCCCCTCAATTTGCTGGATGAACAGCGTTCGAATTTTGGTTTTATCGAACCGTCCAGCACCACGAAACCATCCCCGGTGCCCTCCGGTTTTCGTACCAATCTGGGATATACGGTTTTTCTGCAACCGCACGATCAAAACAGCCGCCTCCAGTTTGCCATTAGCCCGGCCTCCAGCCGCAGCGATAGCGAATTTCCCCTCTACCTGGTTCCCTCCGGCGAATTTGAAATGAGCGTTCCGCGCCACGATCCGAATGCGTCTCAAAACCGGGCGGATTTCGACGACAACTTGCTTTGCGGCCTCTCCGGGGTAGAGTATATAAAAATAGCGTCGGATGCAACCAGCCTGCTCTGCTTTAAACCCGGTTACCCATCCTTTGCGCCGGCATTTAATAATCCCGAGCCAATGGTCGAAAAGCTTTTGGCCCTAATCCGAATTAATTTGAGTGATACCGCTATTCCCCTGGCGATGGACAAGACTTTCGAAGAACAATTTGGAATTTTCAAACTAACCGAACAATCTTTAATAGATCTGAAATCAGATGGACTTCCTGATGATGTAACTGAAAAGTTGGAAGACATAAAAAATCAGAAGTTTACAGGTGTGGAAGAATTTTTGAAGATTCTTAATTCAACGATTGGAGGTGGGCTAACTAATAAGCATAAATTGCTGATTTTGAAACATGCTAAAGACATAGAAGCAACGTCTAAAAAAGAATTAACATTTAAAAATGAAATACTCCCGGTTCTGCAATCCTTTTATTTTCCCGCCGGTTTTCAGTTTGATTTGGTATTAAAAGATGAGTTATGGGAATCGGAATTAAACGAAACGATTACCCTGCTTCAACTGCTCCTGCAGGAAAGCACCGCAGAACTTGCAGCCGAAAGCGGCGAGGCAGTGTTGACGGAAATCGCCACAACTTCCTGGGTGTACGTGCGGCAAACCGGGACAAATCGCCCCATTTATTATGCCCAGCCGGACCAGGCGGTACTTTTTAAGCCAACAGCCGTTACCGGGCAAGATGATACTCCGGAAGATGAATTTTTGGAATACATGGAAATTCCCGCTACCGGCCTGCCGGATACCTTAAGCGATGACCAGCTCCTGGCGTTTCCCCTGTTCCCTTATGGCGGTGTTGACAGCCAAATCCTAACGGACTTCCGCCAAATTGAGCTGCAAATCCTCAGTGCAATGCGCCGGGCGCGAATTTACCAGATCAGCGAAGCGGATAATTTTAGCGCGCCTTTATCCGATGATACCACCGCTACTGCCAGTTTTACCGGCGCGACGCCGCAGGGATTAAAGGCAACCTATTCCGGCACCTATGAGTCGCTGGAATCATTGCTCCTTGCCAGGGATACCGCCGATAAAAATTTCCAGCTCACCAATATTGAGCGTAGCGCAAAATTGCGGGCAGCCTTGCAATCCAACCAGCTATTTATGGTGATTTCCGATCCCGATGTGTTAAAAGATTATTTTAAAGATAACCAGCTCACCATTGACGGATGGGCATTTGACCTCAACCCGGAAGGGGTCGATGATAACGGGAAAAACATCTGGAAAAAACGCAACACGATACTGGTATTTAAATTCTACGATAAGCCGCTGCGGGAGCTGGTAGAGGATATTCATGTCTGGGCTTTTCCCGGTGATTTTAATCGCGATCCGAAAGCGACTCGCGCCCGGCTAAAGCGTTTGATAAAAGATGCCATCACCCGCGGTAAAAGCAATGTTCAAAAAGATCGCGAAAAATACGGCGTTTTGGCCCGTGCTGCCAAACTGGAAGAATGGTCCGGAATCATTGCCCTGAATGTCAATGTGCCGCCCAAAAATTTCCCTGATGAAATTAAAGCCCTGACCGCCGGCATCGACCCGGAGAAATTCTTTGCCCAATTTGCCGGCATCGAAGTAACTCCCATTATTCCGAAAGGCAACACCCTGGAGGCCAAACAGTCTTCCCTCTTTGCGCTTATCGATTATAACGACGATTCCGTTCCGCTGCCCAATAACTCCGGTTACGATTTTCAAGTATCGAAATTGAGCGCCGTTTTTCTGAATTCCCAGCTGCGGCACTTTTCTGCTGAGCTGAATATTACCCTGGATAAATTGTTTGATGAGCGCAGCCAATTGTTAGGCAGCGAAACCGGCCGCAATATCGTCATCCTGAAAGGGGCCGCTGAACGGCAAAATGACAAAGTTACTTATTCCTTCGCCTTTAGCGGCAAAAACCGTTTTGCCCTACCGGAGAGCCATGCGATTGGAGAAGTGGATATCATCAAAGCCCAGCTTACCACCGACCCGGTTACCGGCGACAACATTACCGGTCGCTTCTCCTTTTGGGGGCAGCTCCGGTTCCGCTACCTGGAGGCTTTCGATATTCTCTCCTTTGGCCCGGAACCTACTGGACAGGATAGCGGCAAAAAATCGCTTAGCTTTTCCAATTTACAAGTCCTGATGCAGTTTGACATAAACGATCCGCAAGCTAAAACCTTCGAATTTGAACCCCGCAACATGGCGTTTGATACCAAGCAAAGCAAAGTGCGCGAGCAGAGCCTGTTTTCCAATTTTCCACTCAAGTTTACCGGGTTTACCTATTCCGATAACGAAAAGCGCATTGCCGACTTCGGTTACATGCCGGTAAAATCCCCTCTCTCCGGCCAAACGGTGACTGATAAATGGTACGGCCTGACCTTTGACCTGGAACTTGGCACCCTTGGCGCCCTCGCCGGAAAAGCCGGGTTTGTGGTAAGTATTGTCGCTGCCTGGAGCCCCGCCACCGAAGCGGGTAGCAAAGGCATTTTTGTCGGTTTGCGTATGCCCGGCTCCGTCGGCGGCAAAAAGGAAATTTCCCTGCAAGGGGTGTTGAAACTGGCTTTCAAGAGCATTTTGTTTGTGGTTGGGAAAGATCAAAAGGGCAACACCGCTTACCTGTTAAAACTCCGCAACATTGTATTAAAAGCCCTCATCCTCTCCCTGCCGCCCAGTGCGCAGAGCGAAATTATTATTTTCGGCGATCCGGAAGGGACGGTGGAAAAGCGCAATGTGGGGTGGTTTGCGGCGTACTCGAGAGATCCGTAGAAATGTGTTAAAGAATTGATCAAATTATAGATGCTTTAGGGAGTGAGATCGATCCCGACTCATTCGCATCGGCGTTAACCTTACGAATTTTGCTTGCTCCGAAGGAGAGCTACACTCAAAATTCCGACAAATTCCCCCTTCGAAGGGGGTTAGGGGGATGTCAAAAGTCGCAGAAGTACAAAAAAGCACAATTTTTCGTTCATCACGGTTGGTGACATCCCCCTTTATCCCCCTTCGAAGGGGGAGTTTCTACGCTTTTTTTACGAAACGCTAAGGTTAACGCGAATACGACCCATTCGGGATCAATATTTTAGGAATATAAACAATGCCCAATTTTGATGAACCCGCAAACAAAAATACAGCCCTGCTGAGTATCACTGCTTTGGGTGAATTTTTTCATCTTAGCGCAGCGAGAGTTCTTGACGATAAATTTCAAGGTCTTATTACTGTCTCTTATACACATCTCCGAGCCCACGAGACTCCATTGCATC
>CAXHHS010000654.1:0-4544 GCA_964015645.1 uncultured bacterium | reverse complement strand
GAGATGCAATGGAGTCTCGTGGGCTCGGAGATGTGTATAAGAGACAGTGCCATTACCGCTTTTGTGAGGCTGCCATCCCTAAGAATTACGCTTTCCCCGGTTTGAATATCGGTCGTCAGAATCGCCAGCGGGAGAGGTGAATCTTCTATCGTTGCATTTCCCAAATATTTTTGAACGATTTTGCCAATGGCCCTATTGGAAAGCAGCCCTTTTTTCGAAAATTGTAACGCGGAAACGGAGGCCCAACTCATGCTTTTTGCGTGTTTTAATAAACAATCGAGCGGCACTCCAAAGGCATAAAAGCTGCCCACCAATGCGCCAATGCTATTCCCGGATACGAAATGAATTGGTATACCAGCTTTTTCAAACGCTTTTAATACACCAAGATGTGCAATACCCCGCGACGCCCCGCCGCTAAGCGCTAAACCGATTTTCGGAAAACCAAAAGTGTGATTATACTTTAGCGTTTGTTCATAATGCATATTTCGCCCTTTTCTTTAATATTTGTCCCTGTTTCTAAAGCCACTTCGCAGGTAAAGACGCGCGGTTTACAAAATTCCACAAATTTTTATAGGTTAAATCAGATTTTTGTTTGGTCGTGATGTATAAATCTATTTAATTTCTCATTGTTTTATACTTCTCTTGCACTGGTACCTTCGGGCAAGATCAACCGCATAATCGCAGGTTTTAATAGAACTCACCATATCGTAACCCATTGTAATTCAGTGGGTTACAAAAGATATTCTATTTTCCTGATTTTCACGACATTGTAAAATTACCCGGATGCATCCATCAGTTTAAAACCGGCCTCAAGTAGCCATAAATACAGGAGTATTTGCCATGCAAAAGCCAGGGATTTACGTTTTTTTGGTACGATTATTCGTTTTTCTGATGATAGTTGTTTGCTCGCCTGCAATATTAGGACAGGCCGAAAACCAGGATTCGCTACCTGCCGAGCAGGACAGCCTGTCGGATCAGGATAAGATTGAAGCGTTAAAAAGTATTATTGAATCGATAGCTGCGCTTCAAAAAGAGATTCGCCAGGAGGAGTTAGTCTTTCAACAGGCAAAAAGTGACGAGGCAAAAGCCAACATTACCGAAACGCTCCAGGGATTAACCACACGACTGGAAGCGTTAAAAACCGATTTCACCATCATTGCCAGCGGGATTGATCCGGAAGCGTTTTTCGAAAAAGCGACTAAAGAACTTGATTGGCGCAAGGAACTGCAAGAAATCTTTTTACCCATTTTGATTGAGTTGAAAGCTGCCACCGCCCATCCGCGCGATATTGAAAAGCTCCGCAGCGAACTCTATTATTACGATAAACGAATCCCGGAAATCCAGGCGGCTTTAGAAAATTTAAAGCTGCTAAAAGAAACTTCCGGCGAAGCCGGTGTGGATAAAGAACTAACGGAATTGATCTCATTTTGGGAGCAGCAGGAGAAAGAGTTTTCGAGCGAGAAAAGCGCCATTCAACTGCAAATACAAGAAAAAGAGAAGGAGCGAAAGACATTCGCTGAAACGGCGCAAGATATTATGAGAGTTTTCTTCCGCAGCCGGGGCAGGAACCTCTTCTTTGCATTATTAGCCTTTGCCGCAGCATTCCTTGTGCTACGTTCGTTGCATCGCCTGATGTACCGCTTAAGCCCCTTTCACCAAACCAAAAGGCGGCAATTTATTATTCGGTTGATCGATGTTCTCTATTATCTTTTCACCTTGATTACTGCCATCAGTGCATTGATGGTGGTGCTCTACCTGTCATCGGATTGGGTTTTGCTTGGTTTGGCGATTCTGTTTCTGGCAGGATTGGCCTGGGCGGGAAAGTATGCGCTGCCAACATTTCTGGAGCAGGCGAAGCTGCTGTTGGATCTCGGCCCGGTGCGGGAAGGCGAGCGGTTGATATACAAAGATGTTCCCTGGCAGGTGGAAGCGCTAAATATCTACACCGATTTATACAACCCCGCGTTAAAGGGCGGTACCATTCGTTTACCATTAAAAGATTTGATTGGGCTGCGTTCCCGCCCATTTGCGGAAGAAGAACCCTGGTTCCCCACCCGAGAAGGAGATTGGATTGTGCTCAGTGATGAGTTCTATGGCAAGGTTGTGATACAAACCCCGGAAACCGTCGTTATCGAAACCATTCGCGGAAGCTACAAATCTTACCCAACAGCTGATTTTCTGCATCAACATCCGCGGAATCTATCCATCAACGTTTTTGCCGTGAATGCCATCCTGGGGATCGATTATAAGTATCGCAACATTGTCAATACGGAAGTCATCACCAAAGTAAAAGCGTTCATGGAAGAAGAATTTAAAAAAGAATTTTATGGCGAGCATCTTGTACAAGTGATTGTGGAACTAAAGAATTTGGGGGAATCTTCCCTGGATATTATCACTATCGCCAAGTTCTCCGGGGAGGCGGCATCCGAATACACTGAAATCGGTTGGAAATTGCAGCAAATTGCCCTCGATGCCGCCAACAAATACGGATGGGATATCCCATTCCCGCAGGTAACGTTGCATCCGGCTGGCGAATGGCAGATTAATGGCCGTTCCTAAGCCGACGCAACCAGAACCAAACAAGGATAACAGCAGTAAGATAAAGCCGGCAAATACAATTCGGCAAACTCTCTTTGATTTCACAAATGTGGGCCGCCTGCTGCCAATCGCCTTTCTATAAACGCTCGAATATCGGGGCGTAAAACATTTGCGTGATAGCGAAAAATCATGAAGGCTTCGTGCAAATCCAAAATTGCGATATTCAGCAACACCGGCGTCGCTTTATGTAACCGATGTTCCTGGTTAGTTTGAACGCTAGCAAAGCGCAACCCTTCACCGGCTTTCCATTCAACCACTTTTTCGTCACGCTGGCAGTCGTAACAAAATTGGAACTGTACAATTTGGCCGCTTATGGTCTCTTCCCAAATATACAAATCTGCGCTGCAATTTTCGGTGGCAAACCAGCGTTTGCGAAAACCGGGATGATCCTGGCGAACGGTTTTGATTTCATAAAATGATGATTCGCGGTAGGAAATTGTTTCCGGTTCCCCGGTTGTGTTTAGTGTTTGATGGCTTTTTATAACTTCCTTATTCTTCAGATGGTTAGAAAAAAACTGCCCGAACATTTTATACTCCCTTCGTTTAATTTTTCAACCTCTGTTTTTAAAGACGTGCAAGTTTGAAAATTCCACAAATATTTTTTTGAAGGTGTCGAAAGAAGAACAAAAAAACTAAATTTGATTATGACGTTTTTTGTTGCTTTTTATAATAAGTTTACTATCTTTTTATTTAGATAGTGTTCTGGAGTATAGGATTAGAAATATCTTGGAGAAATCATCGTCGATAAATCTATAGAATGTTTAAAATTATATTTTCATTTGTTGGAGTCGTAAAATGAGTACAACACTCTATATAAAATCAAATAAAAATGCTGAAAGCGTATTCCCCTTAATCAAATCAGCGATTGAATCTGAAGTCATAAAACTTGAACTTGCTTTAGAAATGGCAAATAAACGGTTATTACCGTTTGAGAAAAGATATAATGTGACTTCAAAATATTTTATCTCTAATCTGGCAGCGGAGGATTTAGATGGGGGTGATGATGAATATATAACCTGGGCCGGAGAATATAAGTTGAAACAAAAACTAAAAAAGAAGTTGCGGCAGTTGCGCGAAATAGAATATGACAATACAGAAGTATTTTGATGAAATTAAAGATGTTATTGATCGATTTTCAGCGACTCATTTCGTTCTTGATACAACCGTAAATTTTGATATTCGTCCCGGAGATCAAGGTTACTTGAAAGGGCTAATTTATTTTTCGGATAATTCAACGTTTCATTTTAAAGAATTTTTAGATGCTACTGATGAAACCGTTGATAAATTGATGTATGTTTATCACTATCAAGATTCTAAGAAACAACTGATTTTTAGATATGATAATGCGCTTCACAAGCCCAGATTGCCTTTTCGCGAACACAAACATACTTCCGACCAAATATTAAAAGTACCTGTCCCAACAATTGTTGAGGTGTTGGAAGAAATATTTATACAAAAGAATTGGATCTGAAATAACTCGCGAAAATTTACTTTGCTTATCTCTAAACTTTTATCCCACAACAAATGCCCAAATCGCATCTTCCAATTTATCGAGTGTGAAATTGACCGCTTCCGGCTTTAGGCGCAATGCGTATTTTCGCAAATTGCTGCACTCGTACAAAATGGTTAGTAACATTAATCGGGAGCGGAGATTTATATCAAGCTGCGATTCTTCATACCCATAAGCGAGCAGAAGCGCTCTCTGTAATTCGCGGTTTCCTTGCACCATCAGCACTCCGGGTGCAACAAAATCATATTCGGGAAAACCACAAAACGAGTCGCCGAAATCGAATAAGCCGGTAATTTTCCAGCGCCCGTTTTTTTGCGCCAGCAGCAAGTTGCCGAGATGAACATCGCCATGAAGCAGCACCGGCGTAAATTTTGCCGGAAGTAACTCAAGCCTTTTGTCGATATACGCAGGCAGGCTTTTCAGCCATTCAGGATTT
>CAXHHS010000653.1:0-4551 GCA_964015645.1 uncultured bacterium | reverse complement strand
CCGGATTCGGTTTTCGCCGGCAGCAACTCCGGCGGTGATACACTGATTTGGAATCTCGGCAACCTGCCGCCGCTTTCGGATACAACACTAACGCTCACACCAACCGTTGTCAGCCAAGTTTCCTTCGAGCCGTTTCCGTTAACAAATACCGTTATCGCCGGTTCAGATAATTCACCGGACACCACCTCGACGAACACGATTTTTGCCGTATTCGCGCCGGATGCGCCGGGCGATACGCTGGCAGAACTCTCGGTTTTACAACAGGTTACGACGGATTCGTTCGCCGTTTCCGGCAGCGATACCACCTGGTTCGCGCAGGAAGGTGAGACCTATTCCTACACCATCCGCATCAGCAACGATGATACTTTGCTGACGGCGGAAAACGTCGTGGTACGCGATATTCTGCCGGATTCGGTTTTCGCTGGTAGCAACTCCGGCGGGGATACATTGATTTGGAATCTCGGCAATCTACCGCCGCTTTCAGACACGACGTTGACACTCAACCCGACGGTTGTCAGCCAAATTCCCTTCGAGCCGCTGCCGCTTATTAATGTTGTATTGGCAAATTCGGATAATTCAGGCAATGTTTTTTCTGTCGATACAGCGTTCGCGATCAAAGCTCCATCCGAAGTAGACTCCACTATTTCCGGGTTTGCGGTTTTCCAACGCACTCAAACCGATTCTTTCCAAGTGGAGGGAACGGATACCACCTGGTTTGTGAGAGAAAATGAAACCTATGCCTATTTTATCCGGCTGATGAATGAAGACAGCCTGTTTGAAGCAAAAAATGTTGTTGTTCGGGATATTTTACCGGATTCCGTTACGGTCGATAGTTTTTCAGGTAGTGATACCATCGTGTGGAATATCGGTAATATGGCGCCTTTGGCATATACAACGCTGATTTTAAATCCTACGGTTACCAATCAAATTCCATTTAATAATTTCCCATTGATCAATACCGTCTTGGTAACTGCCGAGAACGACGGTTCCGGCGGCACGACCAATCAAAGTTTTATTGATACGGTAACAGTGTTTGCAATTATGGCTGCCGATACAGCCGATACGACAATTTCCGGTTTGCGCGTAATCCAGGTGGCGAATACGGATTCATTTTTAGTTGAAAATGGTGATACCACCCGCTTTGCACTAGAACGGGAGCGTTATTCCATTAGCGTTACCATTTTCAACGAAGATCGTGATTTGCCTGCCAGGAATGTTATTTTGAGAGACATATTGCCGGATTCCGTCACATTTAACGGGTTTAACGGCAGCGACACGCTTACCTGGGATTTAGGCGATATTCCCGCACAAACGGATACGACAATAATACTGGCGCCAACTGTTGCCGACCGGGTTCCGTTTGACGGGTTTCCGCTCATTAACGAAGTGATTGTGCGAGCAGCCAACGAGCCGCCCGGCCAACCGGCAACAACATCTCTCGATACTGTTTTTGCGATCATGTCGCAAATCCAGGTTATTAACGAAAATTGCGACGAATTTACCCTCGATGTCAACGTTTTTGAACCGGAAAAAGGCCTGCCTTTAGGTATCAATTTTGAGTTGGGTTCCGGAAAACAGGTGGCGTTCGATTTATTGGATATCGCCGGCTATCGCGTTACCCGGTTGTATCACCAGGCATTTGCCGAAGGGCGCAACCGCTGCGAATGGGACGGCACCACCGAAACCGGCCAGCAAGTTGGCAGCGGCGTCTACATTATAACATTATTGTCGGAAGATCAGTCAGTAAAATGCTGGAAAAAAGTAATTATAAGAAGATGATCTTAGAAGATAATCATGGAACCTATGTTTAATAAAAACAGCATAAAATTGAGTAAAATTCCCCTCCTTTTGCAAGGAGGGGACAGATTGGCGAAGCGTTTAGCGAGCAAATCAGGGATGGTTAAGACCGCCGATGTTATACAACCACCCCTGCATCGTTCGCTGGACGCTTCACGACGCTGTCCCCTCCTTTGTAAGGCGGGGAATTCTTTATTTTTCTCCACAAACCTTGCTAAAATTCAAGCCGATACGAACTGGCGAGGGAAAAAGGAGAATTTCCCGATTCCCCGATTTCCCGGTTCCCCGATTCCTGGGATTTGCCATCGGCTTCTACTATTTCTCCTCATTCTGACCGTCGCAATCATCCCAACTGAGACCACTGCCCAAATCCGCTCCGGCGGGGCATTTTTAAAGATATTCCCCGGTGTGCGCAATCACGGCCTGGCCGGTGGCTATACCGGTGTAATCGATGAAATGCACACGATCTACGCCAATCCCGGTGCAACCGGGTTTTTGCGGGAATGGCAATGGGCAACATCCTATACCAAATGGATCGCCGATTCTTACCATCTCTCCGGGCTTTACGGAAAACAATTTGCTACTCCCTGGAGCCAAAAAACCCGCTTTGCCTTTGGTATTCATTACCAGGGAGTAGGGGATTTTAACAGCACTGGCGATCCGGCGCAGGTGGAAGTCGGTGCCAACGACGCTCTACTATCCTTAAGTATTGGAAATCCGCTAAATTTTTTCTCCAAAAATGTCTCTTTCGGAACCAATATCAAATTTTTCCGCAGTCAGTTGGCCAGCGAAACCGCCACGTCCTGGATTTTTGATTTTGGCTTGCTTTATCAATCCAACCGCTTTCGGATCAATTTCCTGAATTTCGACTATGGTATTTTATCTGCCGGTGTTTCGGCGAATCATTTAGGGCAGCCGCTGAATTTTATCGGAACCGATACGCCGTTGCCACGCTCTTTTCGGGCTGGTACGGCATTAAATATCGGTTCGCATCACGGGCTGCAAGTTCA
Source organism: uncultured bacterium (assembly GCA_964015645.1). Classification (GTDB taxonomy): domain Bacteria; phylum Calditrichota; class Calditrichia; order RBG-13-44-9; family J075; genus CAXHHS01. Next base: position 1,744 of record CAXHHS010000653.1, on the reverse strand, counting down.
GCTTAGCGCGGATTACAGTAAATTTCGCGATGAAGTTGATCGCTTTAGCATCGGCGCCGAGGTGTTTTTGAATAATTTGATCGGGCTGCGCGGCGGGTATAGTTTTAATGATAATGAATTGAGCAGCGTTGCCACCGGTTTAAGCATCAAATTGGGAAATACACCAGCATTGCCGGTCGGTAAAAAGAATGCCATGCGCCTTGATGTCGCCTTGTGGCAATCGAACACATTTTTTGTAACCCCGTTGCGCGTTGGTTTGAATCACTTTCCGGTGGGACCGGAGAAATTTCATATCCTTAATGATATTTATGCCGGTCAAACTCGCTCGTTTAAACCGGATGAGACCATCGACCTTTCCTGGCAAACCGCCCGTGATCCTGATTTATACGATACGGTAAATTACGTGGTGCTGCTCGCCAAAGACAACGGCGGCCTGGCGTTAGAACAATTGGCTGACAAAACGCAAAAAGACCCGGATTACCCGCTCTATTTAAGCGCAAATGATTCTCTTACCCATAGTTTTTTTGAGGTGATTCGTGGGAATACCGGCGTTTCCAAAGGAAAAATCGCCTATCATTCAAAAGCAAATAGCAGTGGCGATGTGCATTATTTTCAATGGGTTAGCGATGGGTTTGCGAGAGATGTAAATCGCGATGAATTGGCATTCAAGCTCGTTCCCGATTCGCTGCACGAGCCTGGCAATTATCGCTGGGCGGTGCTGGCCTACGATCTTGATCAAAATTTACGCTTTGCGGAGGAAATCGGCCATTTTAAAGTAGACAGCTTGAGTCCGTTTGATGATCAAATCAAAGCCACTCCACCGCCAATAGCCCTTCAGGATATTTATGATCTTGAAGTGAGCAGTTCGGTTTTTGTAAAACCCTATCGCCCGGATATCAATTTTAATTTTAATAAATTTACCCTGACCACCGAAGCGAAACGCGAACTTGATATTTTAGCCACTGCGCTAAAAACGCCTGATCTCGATCATGTTTTCGTCAAACTCGGCGGCCACACCGATCAATCCGGCTCCGCAGCTTATAACAAAAACCTTTCTAAAAATCGCGTGAAAAGCGTTCGAGATTATTTTATGAAATATCACGGAGTTGATACAAACCGCGTGTTTGCCCACGGCTATGGCGAAGAATTTCCCTTAAAAGACGCCTATCAACTTCCGGCAGCGCAGCGAAAACCGGTTCATACCGCCAATCGCCGGGTGGAAATTTTTCTGTTAAAAGCAGCGGATCGCGATACGACAAACCAGCCAATTCGTGATGCGTTGAAAATTCATGCCATTTTCCAAAATGATATTGCCACCTATCATCTGAAAATCGAAAACAAAGGCCCGGATGCCGCCAGGAATTTTACTGTTTCCGACACCCTGCCAGCCTTCATGAAGTTTTTGCCGGATAGTTTTCAGGCCACTATAAACCCGGCTGCAACCTCTACTACCGGAGAAACGATTTCCTGGCAATTTGATGAATTATTTCCTCAAAAATCGATCAACCTGAAATATGCAGTGCAAGTGGAGGGGGCAATTCCGTCAAATCCCTATAAATTAGTAAATGCTGCAAAATTGGCTTCCCAGGATGATGATAACCAGTTAAATAACAGCGCATCTGCCGATACGGTTTACATTATTGGCGAAAGAGCTGTTGCTCCCCCAATTGCTGCCGCCACAGAGAGTAGGCATACTGTCTCTTATACACATCTGACGCTGCCGACGAGCTTCTTGGTGTAGGTC
>CAXHHS010000652.1:0-4553 GCA_964015645.1 uncultured bacterium | reverse complement strand
CGCAACGTGCGGCGCAAACCAGCGGGTTTCCAAATTTAATGGTGGAGAAATGTTTAAAACATGGGGATTTTCGGCATTAAGCAAATGCGGTAAACAAATTTTTGATGTAAGAAATGTGCCACGCGTATTGAGATTGTGCATCAGATCATAGCGTCTCATTTCGGTTTGCAGGGTTCCGGCTAAACTGATAGCGCTGGCATTATTAACCAATATATCGATGCCGCCAAACGTTTCTACTGTTTTTTCAACCGCGGCCTGCACTTGATCTTCATGGCGCGCATCAACCCTGAGTGGTAACGCTTTTCCACCGGCGGCCTCCATCTCTTCGGCTGCGCTAAAAATTGTTCCGGGCAGTTTGGGATGTGGCACGGTTGTTTTTGCTGCGATGACAATATTGGCGCCTTCTTTTGCTAATCGCAAACCAATCGCTTTGCCAATCCCGCGGCTGGCGCCGGTAATGAAAACGGTTTTTCCTTTAAGATTGCTCATTGTTGTTCCTCTTTAGTATTGTGTAACATAAACCTCCCGGAGGTTTAACTGTAAGGTATTGATTAAACTTTACAATATTGGGGCTTCAATGTTTGACCTCAAGTTGGGCTTAAAACCTCCGGGAGGTTTACAAATACCGCTCCGTTCATAATGGTTTCCTCTCTGTAATATAAATATTATCCCTTCTCAATTTCTAAAATACATTTCCGGATGGCATCGGGAATCGGGATTTTTGTGCCATTATGGTAGTCGAAGGAAACGATCCAGCCATCCCCCTCGGCGGCTATTTTTTTATAGCGATGGCTGACGATGATGTATTCCATCAAAAAACGATCTTGCAAAACGCGCGATACTCTTGTTGCGGCAGATATGGTATCGGGGTAAGAAAGGGGGATTTTAAATTTGCATTGCGTTGAGGCTAAAATCGGGCCTATACCGGTTTGGTCTTTGTGTTCCATGTAGTTCAGTTTTTCAAAATAGGCCATTCTGGCGCCTTCAAAATACTGAAAATACATAATATTATTAACATGCTGGAAGGCATCCATATCTCCCCAGGCAATTGGTATTTCGATAACGGCAGGGTAGGGGGAAAGCAAGTTTTTCATGTATCCTCGCGTAAATTTTATTGTCCAGTCTAATGTAGTAAAATTAAAATCGCAAGATTTATTTTGCTTGCGAATCCCGCAAAATGCGTAAATGAAATGTTGAAATTTGATCACAATATTGGCACAATAATATTTTTTCTTGCAAGAGCTTGATCAGCATTATAACTTTTCAGCAGATTTATTGTTGTTTAATGGTGCGATATATAGAAGGGACTTTCGAAAGATGAGTTTAGTACGCAAAATATCAACCTGCCTTATACTGATACAATTTATCGGTTGGTCGAATGTTGCGGCTATTCAGGCGTTTTGCCAGTGCAGTGCCCCGGTAGAAATGGAAAGCCCAAAGCATCATTCGGAGCAAGCGGCCATGTCGTGCTGCAAGGAAAAGGTAGAAGCGCCATCGCAGCCGGAAAAGCGTGTTTATGTAGAATCTGCAATATCGTGCCAATCTACCTGTATGATGTCCAGATCGCAGCCACAGCCGGTAACGCTTCCCCCGCAAGTTGAAAAAATCCAATCGTTCGAAATCCCGGTTCTTAACTTTGTTAAAAAGACTGATCCGCCAAAAAGCCTTCAAAAATTTATTTTCAGTTATAAACCGATTTCTACCCACTCTCCTCCACTGTTTTTATTAAACAGCTCCTTCCTTATTTAAAATCCTTGATTCATAATTCAAGCTTATCGGGAAATCATTATTCAAAAGTAAAACGAAATTTGTTTTGCAAGCCGGTAGTGCATGTCGTCAATTCTCAAGGATAAATCCCTGAAGAGTTTACTTTGGCAGGCGCTTTGTTACCCCAATTAGAGTTCGGGGCAATTCATGGTGATTTATGATTACCCGGTTTGCTGAACTGCTTGCAACACATAAACCAAGGATTTTGTATGAAGTTGCCTATTCCCAAATCACTGCTTTTGGGGGCGCTCTTTCTATTTCTCGGTTGCGCCGGAAGCCGCGAGGAAACGGCTTTTAAGGAAATTGCCGAAATCGAAAGGCAGGTATACTCCGGGGCTGTCGATGTGCAGCCTGATTCGCTACTGCCGGTATTAAACGAGAATGCCTCCCTGGAAACGTATCTTGCGTATGCAGCGCTAAACAATCCGCAGTTAAAAGCCGCTTTTAATAATTGGAAAGCTGCTTTAGCGCAAGTCCCGCAAGCACGTGCATTGCCTGATCCGCGCTTTAACTACAGCTATTATATTCGCGAAGTAGAAACGCGTGTGGGGCCGCAGCGCCAGGCATTTGGCATATCGCAGCAGTTTCCCTGGTTTGGAAAGTTGCAGTTAAAAGGCGATGTCGCATTAGAAAGCGCCAATGCCGCCCGGCAACGCTATGAAGCGGCAAAACTACAATTGTTTTACCAGGTCAAAAGCGCTTATTACGAATACTGTTATCTCGACCGGGCAATTTTAGTAGTGAATGAAAACATCCAATTGATAAAATCCCTGGAGGCGGTTATTTTAGCCAAATACCGTGCCGGAACAACACCCTACAGCGATTTGGTGCAAGTGCAAGTTGAAATTGATAAATTGCAAGACCAGCAAAAAAGTCTCACAGATTTAATACGCCCGGTAAAAGCGCGCCTCAATGCAGTGATGAACCGCCCGCTAAACATGCCGCTTTCGCCAGCTGTAAAATTAGCCGCAGATTCAGTAAATATCTCTGATGAACGGCTAAGCGAGTTTTTAAAGGACAACAACCCGGCACTCAAGGAAAGCGATTTTCTGGCTGAGAGGGAAAAAGACGCCATTGGCCTCGCTAAAAAAAGTTATTACCCGGATATTATGTTGGGTGTGGATTATATCGATACCGGTGAGGCGTTAAGCCCGGCAACCCCGGAAAGCGGAAAAGACCCGCTTATTGCCCGTTTATCCCTTAACCTCCCGATTTGGTTTGGCAAAAATAGAGCCTCGGTAAAGCAGGCGGAAGCACGCTATCTTTCGGCAATACAACGCCGCCAAAACAAAGAAAATCAACTGTTGTTGAACCTGGAAACAACCTTATACCAATTCCGGGAAGCGCAGCGTAAAATCCGGCTTTACCAGGATATTTTGCTGCCCCGCGCTCGCGAAGCGTTGAATGTCGCGCAATCCGCGTTCCGGGTGGATAACATCGGTTATCTCGACCTCATCAACGCCCAGCGAACGCTGCTAGAGTTCGAACTAACGTTAGAAAGATCGCTGGCCAATCACGCGCAAAGATTGGCGGAGATTGAGATGCTGGTTGGGCGAGAATTACCTAAGAAAAATGAGAAGTGAAATAACCTGACTTTCTGGTGTCTGATAAGTTAGGATAGAAACTCTAAAAAACGTGATTCGTGATTCGTATTGCTTGAAATCGCCATCACGTACCACGCAATACGCAACACGGTTTAAGGAGTTAGAAATGGAAAAACAAAATAGATTTCAAAAACTTTGGCAGTCCGAATACCGCTGGCCGTTCATCATTTTGATGATCGTTGCATTTAGCGCTGGCTATTTTTTTCGTGGCGGGGGAAGTTTGCCGGATGTAACGACAGGGCCTCAAACCGAACACACTCATACCGGCGATGTTGAAACCTGGACCTGCTCTATGCATCCTCAAATCCGCCAGCCGGAGCCAGGTTCCTGCCCGATTTGCGGGATGGATTTGATTCCGGTAGCGAATGAGACCGGTAGCGACAACCTGGGGCCGCGACAGCTAAAACTATCACCCAATGCCATCAAACTGGCAGAAATCCAAACGGCCCCGGTTGAGCGAAAATATGTCGCCACAGAAATTCGTATGGTGGGGAAAGTGGAATATGACGAAACGCGCCTCAGCTATATTTCCGCCCGTGTGCCGGGACGTATCGACCGTTTATATGTAGATTTTACCGGCACAACCGTACGGGAGAACGATCACCTTGTTAATCTTTACAGCCCGGAATTGATTGCCGCCCAGCAGGAACTGCTGGAAGCATTAAAAACATATCGCAAATTGGAAAATGTCAATGATCCCGAAATTAAAGATAAAGCCATGCGAACGCTGGATGCTGTGCGGGAAAAGCTCTATTTGTGGGGACTTACGGAGAACCAGGTAAACGATATCGAAAAGCGGCAATCAGTGACCGATCATCTAACAATTTATTCCCCGATCAGCGGTGTAGTGATTCATCGAAATGCCACGGAAGGCATGTATATCGAAACCGGAACACCGATTTATACAATTGCCGACCTTTCCCATGTTTGGGTAAAATTGGATGCTTATGAGTCGGATTTGGAATGGCTGCGGTTTGGTGAAATCGTCGAATTTCGCACAGAGGCTTATCCCGGCGAAAAATTTGAAGGCCGCATTGCGTTTATCGATCCCGTTCTCAATCCCCAAACACGAACGGTAAAAGTGCGCGTGAATGTGGAAAATCATCACAGCATATTAAAAACGGATATGTTTGTACGCTCGGTGGTGCGGTCGAGGTTATCGACATCCTGAAAAGTAATGGA
>CAXHHS010000651.1:0-4554 GCA_964015645.1 uncultured bacterium | reverse complement strand
CCCTTCGATACGCGATTTAAAAGACAAATCCCTACTCAGGATGCTGCGATAGAGCGTATTTATCTAAAAATATAAATGCAATCGCCAAACTGAAGTTTGGCACTCCTGATATGCCTTTTCTCGAAATCTACTTAACAACCGGCCTAATTATCTTTGCGCTAATAACCGCGTTATGGCTCCTTAGCCTGTATTTAAAAGATTCCAGCATCGTTGATATTTTTTGGGGCACCGGATTCGTGATTGCGAATTGGATCTATTTTTCGCAAACGCCGGAAGGGGCTGAGGCACGAAAATGGCTGATTAGCCTGCTGGTTACGATTTGGGGACTGCGGCTATCGATTTACATTCTATTGCGCAATTGGGGAAAGGGAGAAGATTATCGCTATGCTAACTGGCGGAAGCAAGCCGGAAACGCCTGGTGGTGGCGCAGTTATTTTAAGGTGTTTTTGCTGCAAGGCGTTATTATGTGGATCGTGTCTGCGCCGCTTCTTGCTGCTCAAATCAACTCTACCCCTAAACCGCTGTTTATATTGGATTTCCTGGGAACAATTGTTTGGGGGATCGGTTTTTTCTTCGAAGCGGTTGGCGATTGGCAACTCGCGCGCTTTAAAACAAATCCCCAAAACAAAGACAAACTGCTAACATCCGGTGTTTGGCGCTACACTCGCCATCCCAACTATTTTGGCGACGCCGCGCAGTGGTGGGGATTTTACCTGGTTGCCGCTGCTGCCGGCGGTTTTTGGACCATCTTCAGCCCATTGTTAATGACCTGGCTGATTGTTAAAGTCTCCGGTGTTGCCATGTTGGAAGGGACGCTGAAAGAAACTAAGCCGGGCTATGCGGAATATGTGAAATCGACCAATGCGTTTTTGCCGTGGTTTCCGAGGGAGGCGGCTAGTGATGCTAAATGAGGATGTTTGGAAAGCATTTGCCAAACGATTGTTGTACCGCTTCTTCCGTAAGCGGTGTAATAGAACAGCTGCGTTGCGATTTAGCCGTTTGATTATATTATGGCCAATTAAGCTAAATTTCCAATTGCGTTTAAAAAATCAATAAGTCTGCTTATATCAAAATTTTTGTTATTCAAATCAAGTTTTTGCCACAACTCCGACAGCTTCTTTTCTTCTGGATTTAAATATCCGGGCTTTGCTCTTGTAGTTGTTGGCCCTGGAGTCGAAAAAAGTAGATTGATAGAATCTTTATGTATTAGTATTTCAACACTGAATTCCTGATTGTCGAGTCGGCGTCTATGGATTTGTTGGGCAAGCCAATCCTTATTGAAATCTTTATAATCCCTTTGAGCATTTCCTATTTTTATGGTAATCATTTTATTCAATCTTTTCGATTAGAAATTATAAATTGTTTGTGAGACGTTTCCAAAAATGTTCCGCCGCTTCTTCAGGTGATACATTTTCGTTTTCGCTTCCTTGATGCCATCCCAAAAATCCAAGTTTAATAAATAATTTGTAGTCATCGCTTTCTATTGTCGCAGAATCATTTAGTGTATTATCATTGTTATAACTTAGATTTTGCCCTTCTCGATAACAGATCGAATTGGGGCCAAAAGAGCCTCCAATCCAAAGCATACATTCATTGCAGATATCCCCATTTACATAAATTTTGGCAAGGAATTTAAAATTGTTGATCTCTATAAAGTCGACTTCTACTTCAACATACTCTTTTTGAAGTTGAGTTAAAGCATGTTCGAAATAACCTTTGATAACTTGAAAAGAATGTCTTAGAAATAAGTCTTTGTCCCTTTGGGTAAACTTTTTTCTGATTCGAGGTAGGGGAATTTTTGCTGAGGAAATCGAATCTGCATGTTTTCTTTGAGAAGTCAAAGTTGCACTTTGATTTTCAAGCCGCCGCAGTAATGCGTCAACAACTTCGTCAGGATTGTTTTGCCAAACCAGGTAAATTTTGTCATTAAGCAAAGGAAACTCTTGAAGAACTAATCTAATTTCATGCTTCGAGCCACTCAGCAGTGGCAAAACCTTTATTTCTCCAGTCGAAGATTCAATACTCAAAGCCGTACTTAATTCTTTCCTTGCCCAATTTTTGGATATAAAGTTTTGACTTAGAATTACAATTACATACATTGATTCTTTTAAACCACTATTTATTTTCTCAATTAAACTATCACCCCATTTTAATTCAGCTTCATCAAACCAATAAGTAATTTGAGCAGCTTGAAAAGCAGGTATAAGGTGAGTCGCAATCAGTCCTTTATCTTCAGACGCATGGCAAATGAACACATTTTTCATAACTCTTTCCCATATTTAAACAATAAAATTAGTTGGTAGCGTAACATATATGTTAAGTTGTGATAGTACACCACTACAGATTTTCTTAAAACTCCCAAATTGCCGCTGTCAGTTTGAGCTAAAACTAGATCAAGGTTTTAGAAAATATACCGTGTTTATTTAGCGTAGTTTTCCAGGATGTGATAATGAAGGATACTGAAATAGTCTTTCAACATGATAATGAATTGATCTAGGAAAAAATTGATTAAATACATCTTTTGAGATTAATCTACCGGTTTTATTATCAGCGATATATATATTATCTTTAGTAGCAAAAAGCCCATTGATAAGTATTGTGTTTGGATCTTTATATATCAATTGAAAAATGGGTAATTTATCCTCATTTACTATTTCATAAGCAACTCTGTTTGAATTACGATCCCAGCGCGGAGGTAAATTGTATAAAGTATCTGAAATGACTTCTATTAATTCGCCACTTTTCCAATTGTATAATTCTACGTTTACTTTAAACTCCCCTAAATCATTGATCCATAATTTTATAGGGTTTATTCCATCAATTTGAATAAAACTTAGCCCTTTATCTTTATATCCTTTTAGCGATCTGGCAGGCATTGAAAATTTTTCAATGTTGCCAAATGATATATTCACCTGATCATTTTCTTTTATTGAATCCTTTAAAATCGGCTCATTTAACTTGGACTGTTTTGAATTAGTTATATGTGGAATAAGGAAATATAAAAAACTTAATACTATTCCTACGATAGAAAGTTTTATAGAGAACTTTTTAAGAGGCCCTGCCTTTTTATAGCCTGCAATAATACCTTTTCGCTTATCTCTTCCCATCTTTAAAATGATTTAGGCTAAACAATTATTATAAAGTTTTCTATGCAATTACAAAAGTCGCTTAGATTTGATCAAAAAAATCTCGATACTTTTCAATTTTCTAATGGTATATACTCATTTTGTAATATTATCGATAAATTGTATATTATTTGATCTTGTCGAAACGCCCTTTCTAATATTCGGTCTTAATCTTATTAAATTTAGGAGTTTTCTAACCGCTTAAATTACTCACTCCTCCCGCAAAATAAACCAAATACTGGAAAACTATTGGCTGTCCCATGCCTGCCATTCCAGGTCAACCATTACTTTCTCCAGCAATTCGCCGGGCGGCCATATTAGATGCCGCTATTCATACCGTAACGCTTTAACCGGGTTTGCCAACCCTGCCTTCCCTGCTTGAATTACCACAATTGCCAGCGCAATTAGCAATGCCAAAACACCACTCAAAATAAAGATGCCGCCGGTAATTTCAACGCGGTAGGCAAATGCCTCCAGCCAGCGGTTCATGGCGAAATAAACAACCGGTGCGGCGATGGTAGCGGCGACAGAGATCAATAAGATAAACTCTTTGCTAAAGAGCAACACAATTCGCGGAATGGATGCGCCGAGTACTTTGCGAATGCCGATTTCTTTCATCCGTTGCGAGATGTTTAAGGTAATCAATCCTAAAATTCCCAGGCAGGCGATTAAAATTGCCAGCGTGGTTGCAAAGCCGGCAACCTGTTTCATCTGCGTTTCGCGTTTGTAAAGCCGGTTAATATCGTCATCCAAAAAGGAAAACACTAATGGCGCTGCGGGATAAATCTCTCCCCAGAGGGTTTGTACATTTTCGGCGATTTCGTGAATGTTGTCGCCGCTTATTTTCAGTAAAAGGTAACGATAATATATGCCGCCGAAAGACATGTACATCGGGCGAATGCGGTGGTGCAGCGATTCGAAATGAAAATCCTTCACCACACCGATAATGGGTATATCCTGGTTCTGAAATTTCAGGTATTTCCCTTCCACTGACTCCCATTCAAACGCCTGCATTGCCGCTTCGTTTAAAATGATAGCACCGCTGTCACTGGCGATTTCTTCCGAGAAAAAACGGCCTTCAACCATCTGTAAATTAAAGGCTTGTAGAAAATTGCTGTCTACCGGGTAGCTCGCCAGGGATACGGTTCGCTCCGCTCCCCAACCCGGGCGGGAAAAAGCGGTATTGGAACCGATGGTTGAGCCGGGAACAGAATACGAATGGCTGACAGACATCACACCCGGTATCCGCCGGAACTGCGCTTTTACCGCTTCCAGCTTTTGCACCCCCTGCGGCGACCATTCCCGCGGCAGCGAGGGAATTGCCAGCAAATTTTCTTTCTCGTACCCCAATTCTTTCGAGAGGAGATAATCCAATTGCTGCCGACTCACCCCGACGCTCGCCAGCAACCCAATCGCGATCAAAAATTGG
>CAXHHS010000650.1:0-4563 GCA_964015645.1 uncultured bacterium | reverse complement strand
ATCGTAAAATACCGGATGACGGTTGCCAGGCGATCTTCCGCTTTGTAATGTTTATCAAATTCTTCATCAGCAAAGGAATACACCAGTGTTTGGTTGGGATCGCTCTCCTGCCACTTTTGGCGGATGAAGCCCATTCCACCGGCGATATCTGCTGCGTTTAGTTTTGCGGCGATAAAACCGGGATAGCGAAATACCATGCGTATCACCAGAGGCGAAAGGGGATAGTGCAACGAGGCGTGGTGAAAATCTTTCACAACACCGATCACTGTGTAGGTTCTGCGATTGCGGTCGCCGAGATCGATCTGTTTTCCGATGGGCGAATTTGCAGGATCGTCCAGCGACCAGCCGATTTGCTTGATGGCTGCCTCATTTAAAATCGCCGCTTCCCCCCGGTCGGTCGAAAACGCTTCGGAAAAATCTCGCCCGGCAAGTAGTTCAATATCAAATGTCTCCAGGAAACCAAAATCTACCGAAAGTCGCGGCATGCGAAACGGCTCGTTAAGCTGCATCCCGAGCGGCATCACCGCTTCTGCCGGAATAGTTTCTCCCAGGATGTAGTTGATATGAGTTGCTCCCAGAACAGCAGGGTGCTGCTTCAATTCGTGCCGAAACATCTGAAAATTAACCTGGGCATTTGTTCCCCGAATCGGGATTGTAACAATTTGGTCTTTGCTAAACCCAAGATTTTTAGCGCGTACAAATGCCAATTGATTGCTAATAATGAAGGTTCCGATCAATAAGGTAATTGTGATTGAAAATTGTAATATCACCAGGCCTTTTCGCAAGGAAGACCCGCTGGTTGCCCCAATTTCAGATCGCCCTTTTAATACTTTCACCGGCTGAAACCCGGAGAGAAAAAGCGCCGGATAACTCCCGGCCAAAATGCTTACGAGGAAGGTAAATCCCGCTAACATCAAGGTCATGTTTAAACTGCCGGGATCGCTGAGCGTAAGGGTTTTTCCGGATACATCGTTAAAGAGTGGCAGGAGCAACTCGACCAGGGTGAGGCCGATGAAAAGCGCGGCAATACAGGTTAAAACGGTTTCACTCAAAAACTGGCGAATGAGCTGCTGCCGCTGCGCTCCCATAACTTTTCGAATACCGATTTCCCGGGCACGTTTGATAGATCGCGCCGTAGATAAATTGACAAAATTGATACAGGCAAGCAAAAGAATTGCCAGCGCAACTGCTATAAAAATATACACATAGGCAATATTACTGTTCGCGCCGATTTCGTAAATGCGATTGGAGTGAAGATGAATTTCAGTTAGCGCTTGCAAGCTGAGGTGAACGTCATTTTTAATCAAATCGGGATAATGTGTATCGACAAACCGCGGAAGTTTTTGAGCTAATGCCGGGGCATGCTCCGGGTTTGGCAGCAGAATATAGGTCCAAAAATGATCCCAATACCAGCTAATGGCATTTGGCGCACCACCGGCGCTTTGGTGATAATTTTCGAACGTCGCTAATAACTCCCATTCAAAATGCGACGTCTTTGGCCAGGATTTGCAGACACCGGTTATTTTGAACGGTTCATCTTCCAAAGACCACACGTTCACATGAATGATTTTGCCTAACGGATCATCATACCCGGTGGGAGAAGTGGGGTTTGCGAAATATTTCCGCGCTAAATCTTCCGTAATAACAATCGTATTCGGTTCGTTTAGCGCTTTTTGCGGGTTGCCTTTCACAAACTCAAAACTGAAGACGTTGAAAATTGTGGAATCGGCAAAGAAAAAGTCTTCCTCATAATAAAGATTTTCGCCATAGCGAATCGTCGGGTTGCTTTGAAACGCTTTGTAAAGCCGTGCTGCTTCCAAGGCTTCCGGGAACGCTTCTGCTAATGCCGGCCCGGCAGGGTAGGCAACCGCAGCTTTTTCTTCCGCTTTTCCATCTGCAACTTTGGTCATCTCCACCCGGAAGATGCGATCTGCTTTTGCGTGGTGTTCATCATAACGCAACTCATCCTGCACAAACAACAATATGAGAATACAACAGGCCATCCCTACAGCAAGTCCGGCAATATTTATAACCGTATAAATCTTGTGCTTGCGTAAATTTCGTAAAGCGATTTTTAGGTAATTTTGAAACATGAAGCCCTCATTTGGTAATTTAGTGATTTAGCGATTTTAAAGTTCGCCAAATCGCTAAATCATTAAATCACCAAATATTTATTCGTAACGCAGCGTATCCACCGGGTTAGACAACGCCGCCTTTATCGTTTGATAGCTGATCGTCAGCAGCGCGATTAAAAAAACTGCGATGCCGGAGAGCAAAAACACCCAAATGCTGATGTCGATGCGATAGGCGAAATTTTCCAGCCATTTTTGGACAAAAAAATATGCCAGCGGCCAGGCGGCGAAATTGGCAACTAAAACCAATTTGAAAAAATCTGCCGAGAACAGGTAGATGATATTGGGCACGGAGGCGCCCAGCGTTTTACGAATGCCGATTTCTTTGATGCGTTGCTCCGCAGCGTATGCTGCCATTCCGAACAACCCCAAACCAGCGATAAACATTGCCAATATTGTAAAATAGCGGACGACAGTGCTAAGCTGCGTTTCAAATTTGTAAATACGATCCAGGCGGTCATCAAGAAAAGAGTATTTCATCGGGCGGTTGGGTTCGAATTGCTGCCAAACACCTTCGATTTGGGCAATTGTTTCCGCTAACCGGTCGCTGCGCAACTTCACGACAATGTAACGTGCTGAAAAATTACCCTTGAACAGCGAGATGACCAGCGGGCCAATTTCTTCATGCAGCGAGGCGAAGTGAAAATCTTTCACCACACCCACAATCGGGCCGCGACGGGTGGGGCGGTCGCCGGTACCGATTTCCATTCCAACCGGGTCTTCCAATTCCATTGCCTTCACTGCCGATTCATTCAGGATGTAAGCGTAATTGGTATCGGCGCCGAAATCTTTGGAAAAATCGCGTCCGGCGACCAGTTCCAAATCGTAGACGCTGGCAAAATCGTGGCTGGAATAGATGAAGGGGAAAAGATATTTCTCATTTTCGGAAACGCTACGGGGGTAGGCAGAACCCATCAAATATTCCTCACCGACGACGATGAAGTGTTTGGTCATGCCTTCCACATTTGGCAATTGGAGCACCTGGCCTTTAAATGTCTGGTAGCGATCTTCATCGTTGGTGAGCGTGGAGCCAAGCGGCTCGATCATCAGTTGCTGCTCCTTGTTGAAGCCGAGCTTTTTGTTCTGCATAAAATCCAGTTGCCGGGTAATCATCACGATGCCGATCAGTAAAACGATTGATATTCCGAATTGGAATACTATCAGAACTTTTCGCAAGGGCGACCGGCCGGTCGCTCTTGCTGACGATCCTTTCAGTACACTAATTGGCCTAAAAGCAGAAAGGAAAAATGCCGGGTAAATACCGGCACCAACTCCGACAAATAATGCCAGGGCGGCGAAACCGAAAAGGGTTGTTAAATTCTCAAAATAGTTGAGTTCCAATTCGGCGATGGAAAGCGCATTAAAAATGTAGATCAGGAACTCCAAAAACCCCATTGCGACAGCAACGGAAATCAAACTGATCATAATCGATTCTGCCAAAAATTGTTTGATTAATTGTGTGCGTTTAGCGCCGAGCACCTTGCGCATCCCTACTTCCTTTGCACGTTTAATTGAGCGAGCAGTCGTGAGATTCATAAAATTGATGCAAGCGACAATCAGCACCAGCAAAGCAATTGCGGAGAAGATATAGATGTAAAGAATATCATTATTCGCTTCGATTTCACCATCTAATTGTGACCGGAGATGAATATCCTGCACCGGCTGTAAGAACAAAGCATTATCCTGGCGGGTTTCCGGGAAATATTTTTCAATCACTTGCGGCAATTTGGCCTCGAATGCTGCCGGATCGGTTCCTTCTGCTAATTTAATGTAAGTCCAAAATCGATACATAAACCAGGATTTGACCCGCTGAACCGGCAATAGTGTGGCACTTTCGAAGTTATCGAAATAGGCCAGCAGGCCATATTTAAAATGGGTATTATCTGGCGGATTTTGCGCCACGCCGGTAATTTTGTAATCGACAAATTCGTTTTTTAAGCTAACCGCCAGCCGCTGGCCTAAAACATCGCTGCTGCCAAAATATTTCTCGGCAAGCGCCTCGGTAATAACGATGGAATTCGGCTCAAGTAGGGCGGTTTGCGGATTGCCTTTCAAGAACGGAATGGAAAACAATTCCAATACCGTTTGTTCAGCGAACATAAGGTCGCCTTCCAGAAATTGCTGATCCTCGACTTTGACAGCAGCGTCAATCGGCATCCGGATCATGCGCGCGGCAGTTTCCACTTCCGGGTAATCATTTTCTAACACCTCCGCCGTTAAATACGAAACCGTCGCCCCGCCCAACTGCAACGAATTGACACCTTTGATCATTGCAACGCGATAAAGCTGCCCGGCGTCCGGGTGATAATTGTCGTAACTCAATTCCTTTTGCACATACAGTAAAATCAACGCGCAACAGGCAATGCCAATCGCCAACCCAATAATATCTGTCTCTTATACACATCTCCGAGCCCACGAGACTCCATTGCAT
>CAXHHS010000649.1:0-4569 GCA_964015645.1 uncultured bacterium | reverse complement strand
TTTATACCTTCTGGAGAAGAATCATAGCTCCTCCAGCCTTTTTTGATAATTCGACCATTCCATTGGAAATATCCGTTCCAATTACGTTTCCATTCGGTGCAACGGATTTTGCGGCGGGAAATGTAACCAGGCCGGTTCCGCAGGCGACATCCAAAACGGATTCGCCGGGTTTTAACTCTGCCATTTCCAATAAACGATCTTGTGCCGGTTTTAATTGTGCCTGCCAGCTTTTTTCGTATAAATCGGCGGCTTTATCCCAGCCATATCGTTGAATTCTTCGTTGAAAGTTTGCTGTGTTCATTGTTTGTTTCCGATGTTTTTCGTTTTGAGTTTATTTTGTTTATTAAGCGTTGAGCGATGAAGAAATGTTTTACGCGATGCGTGAACAATTGATCACGAAACACACATCACGCAATACGTTCACACCGCTACATTTTTGGGTATTTCCGGCCTCACAATCTCCACTTCCCTTTGCAAGTTTTGATCGCGGGTAAAAACATCTGCGTAGGCGCAATGGGCGTCGGAGATGTCCAGCCAGCGGATAATGTCTTCTTCCGGGGCAGTGCTTTCTACCAAAACACAATAGCGAACGCCGAGGTAACCGGGCGGAATTTCGCTGGAATCGTAATGGCCGCGCGCATCGTAATCGGCGTGAATTTGCACTTCCAGTTTGCTAACCGGTATGCCGAGTTTGGCAGCCCACTGCATGTAGGCAATGGAGAGGCAGCTTCCCAATGCGCCGCGCCCCAAAACGCCGGGATTAGGGCCGTTGTTATCCCCGCCGTGTTTTTCCGCTAAATCAACGGTCAATTTCCAGGGGCCGTCTTCTATCTGGCAGGTTAAGCCATCTGTTACCTGCACTTTGGTGACCGCTGTTCCACGGGCAATGTAGGGGCGTTTCGCTACAACTTTTTCGTTTCGTTCAAAGGCGGTTTTAATTTTCTGGGCGTCTTTCATTTTAATCCTCTTATGCGACTATGTGTGTGGAGAAAGTTTGCACGGAAATTTTTCCATCACGGAACACAAATGTATCGGTTCCCAATGGGATAAACGGGTCTGCCTTCCAAACCACATGAGCGGTTTCTGCCGTTGTTTCCTGCCACATGATGTGGAACGCCTTGTGCATATCCTCCGGCATGGTTTTTAGAAAGCTGTTGAAGAAGGTGCGGATTTCGCTAATGCCGCGATACACGCTGTCCGGGGTGTAAAAAACGGCGTTGTCGTTATAATTATTCAAAAGTGTATCCAAATCTTGATTTCCGGCTAACGCCTGAATGTAGCTGGCTAACATTGCTTTGGTTTGGTTTTGAAGTTGTGTTTGCATTTTTTTCCTTTTCTACTTTTTTCTTATTCCTACGAGCGTTTTGACCTCACCCCCGGCCCCTCTCCTAAGGGGAGAGGGGAGCTACAAAGCGCATTTAGTAGTAAAAAATCGTTTTTAGTGCACTATACCTTCTCTTAAGTCACCCCTCTCCTGTCAGGAGAGGGGCCGGGGGTGAGGTTAAAAAGTAGAAGAAGGTAAAATCGCTAATATGGTTCAGATTTCCCAGTACCTTACCCAATTTTTTAATGGGATTTACCGGCCATTTTGTTTTTTTAGCCACGGTGCTTTTTGATAGGCGGCAAAGACATCGTCTATTTTCATTTTCGATAACGCGTTTAATATCAAACAATGGAGGAATCTTGGTCTTTCGGATTCATCTAATAAAATTGCTCGCAAACGGTTTATTTCGCCGGGACTTGCATTTACCCTATCATAAACTGCGCGCCAGATTTCCGCGGTGGCAGCAACGACGGTTACGTTTTTGTTGACAACGGATTCTGCTAACATTTCGGCACTGGCGTTGGTTTCCGGCAGTATCAATTCTGCACCGGTAGCGATACAGGTATCGGTTAATGCCAGCCAATGTTTATTGGATACCGGGATCGCCGCTAGTACAACGTCGTTTTCCGAAATACCAAATTTGTTATTCGTTAGTTGATGTGTTTCAATACTGGTCTTAAGCGTTTCGCGGTTTTCTGGTTGTCCCTTAAAGGTTTGATTGGCAGTATAATTGTTTTTTAAATTCGATTGATTTTTATTGCTTTTTTGGGTCGATTTACGAGTGATGGATACCATTTTAATCTCCTGTATAAAGTGTTTTTTCAATTCAATTTTTTATGGTTCTGAACTTCCACTACCTACATATAGGTACGCAAAGTTCAGCCGGTGAATTAATAATTATTGTGATTCTTATTTTGTAATGCCGGTGCTTTTTGATAAGCTGCGTAGACATCATCAATTTTGGCTTTCGATAAAGCGCTCAGCAGCAAGTTGTTGCGAGTTTCCGTTTCATTATCGCGATCAAAAACAATCGCCTGTATTTGGTTGAGATCGCCGGGATTGGCGTTCAGTTCGCGGTATATCTCAGTCCACATCTCGGCAGTGGTGGCAATGATAGTTGCGTGATGCTCTACAGTCGTTTTCGCGGCTTGCACTGCATCAATATTAGTATCTGCGATAATGGGTTCTGCCCCGGCCAGCAAACAGGCATCGACAACTTCCAGCCAGTTGGTTTCCGAAGTCGGCAGCGCGACCAATACCGTATCGCGGCTGGTGATGGGAAACCGTTTGATTCGCGACAGATGATCTTTAGCGTAGGCCAGTTCCTGCGCTTCCCCGGCAGGGCGATTGGCCGGTTGAGAAACACTAGTTTGGCTTTTTAAGCTGCGAGCGGGTTTCCGCAAATAATCTTCTGTGTTTACTTGATAATGATAAATACCTGCATACATGATAAGTCTCCTTTCCTTTCAATCTTTTATTATCAATTTTAAGAGAAAAATCCCCTGGCGATGAGATATGGAATGATCACATAAATCAGCATATCACGCACAAAATAGTAGGCGATAATGACCAGCAGAAATTTCTTACCTCGCCTGCGCATCAGTTCTTTGAAACCGAAATCTTTAATGATGAGAATGCTATCGATAATGTAGTGCTTATACAGTCTGAATAAGAAATTCCGGCGAATTTTGCTGGTGACGATGGTTAAGGTGCTCATTTTTATCTCCTGACTTCTCTTGATTAATGTTGTTTCTAAATCGCTTTTTTAACCTTCCGAACCCGGGTAGCCGGATTCGGAAGGCCATTCCCCCTACCGAAATCTTATGAAAGGGCTTCTGTTTGAATATTCTTTGGTGATTTACTTTTGAAAGACGGAACCAGCATGGGAACATCCTTGCGATAGTCGGCATATTTGTCGCCGAAATGCTCGACCAGGTTGCGCTCTTCCAATTGGATAGCGATTAAGATATAGGCGGAAGTTGCCAGCGCGAATATCAGGTGCGCAACGGTCATCGTTGGTGTGGCCCAGAAGGCGAAGAACCAGCCGACATACAAGGGATGGCGAACATATTTGTAGAGCCAGGGCGTATCGAATTTTAAGTGGGTGTATTCCTTGCCCCGCAAATAGAGCCATACCTGGCGCAAGCCGAACAGGTCAAAATGATTGATTAAAAACGTAGCGACTAACACCAGCAGCCATCCGAACGCGAACAAGCCGTAGAGGATTGCCTGGCCAATCGTGCTTTCCACATTCCAGATAACGCCGCCCATTGGCTCCCAGTATTTGAACATGACGATTAAACAGACACTGGAGAAGAGAACGTAAGTGCTGCGTTCAATCGGCTTGGGAACCACTTTGGTCCAGACCTTTTTAAACGTGGGGCGCGCCATGCCGCTGTGCTGAACTGCAAAGGCACCGAGCAACAGTGTGTTGATTAGCAGCGCCTGCATAAACGGAACGGTCGCTTCTGCGTCTAAGGCCGTGGGCACAAACAAGTTGCCGATAAAGCCAATCGCGTATAAAAATGATCCGAAGAAAATTACATAACAAACGACGCCATACAGAAAAAACAGAACTCGTTTCATATCGAGTCTCCTTTTAGATGAATTAAACATTGGATTAATTGAATTTTGGTTTTTTAAGTTATTTGAGTTTTGGGTTCTTGTTTTCAACATCTTTTGTTTCCTTTCTCGTTAATGTTCGCAAACAAGATAGCCAAAACAGGCTGGGAAATCTTTCAACTATGTTTCGAAGATTTGCAAAAATGTTGCAGGAAAATGTTACATTCGGCAGGCTCTATTACCTTATATATAAGGGATTTGGGCGTTTTTGCACTCATGTTGCAGAAGTTTGAACTTATGTTGCATTTGGGGGGGATGACTTAAGAGGGAGTATTGTGCATAAAATTTGTTGTCGTCATGCACCCAGGGTATGATCGTTACGGAGATTAGCGTTAGCGGTCTCCGTAACGGTTATCTGTGTAATAATTGAAGGGATGGAAATATGCGAAAACAAAAACGTAAAGTTTATTTATCCAGCGGGCTGCAAACGCCTTTACCCCCGCGATTCAACACATGGGTATAAATCATAATCGTTCTCACGTCTTTGTGGCCTAATAATTCCCGGATGGTAGCTGCGGAGCGACTCGCCTGCTGACCATAACATTACAAATTATGATTGCAATCTAAACTGAAGTAGTCACGATTTAATCTGACATTTCTGTGAAGAATTCACTAACTTTAGC
>CAXHHS010000648.1:0-4570 GCA_964015645.1 uncultured bacterium | reverse complement strand
GCATACCAGATGCAATGGAGTCTCGTGGGATCGGAGATGTGTATAAGAGACAGACTCACCACCAAAATGGATTACCAGGATAAACTCCGTGATGATATGCTCGATCTATTGCAACGCTGGATTGACGCCGGCGCCAAAAATGACGCCGGGGAAATTCCCTTTGCAAATGCCAAAAACCGCATTTACGTTTGCAGCCAGGCAGAAGCAATTATTAACATCATCGATGCCGACCGCATGGTGGTAATGCGCAATGTGGATTTAACCGATTTTGGTTTTGAGCGTTTGTTTACCAGCCCGCATCATCTTGCCTTTTCCTCCGATAAAAAAAGTTTTTTTGTTAGCTGCATCGATGCGAATGTAAATAGAGTTTTAAAGTTCGACATAGAAACCAACCAATTGGTGGGCGAGGCCGTAACCGATATTCCGGCATTATTAGCACATCATCCCTCGGTAAATGAATTGTATGTTTCTCGATTTATGCTAAACAATGCCTTAAATTCCATCCATGTTTTAAATTCGGAAACTATGCAACCGGCTCTTTCGGAAAATGATGGCAATATTATCCTGCCACCGGGGTTATCCATTGCCCATGCGATGGCGTTAGATCAAACCGGCACATTTGCCTACACCGCTAGCTTTGCGCAAGATGCTTTTCTCGTTTTAAATCACACAACAAAAGAATTTGTAGAGAGCATCGATCTCGGCAATGACCGCACGCCATTGCAAATCACTATTTCGCCGGACAACAATCATGTGTATATCTCCTGTATTGGCACCGGGGAAATTGTTGCGATCAATGTCAGCGATCCCAATAACCGGTTTGAAGAAACGGCGGTTACATTGGGCGGTGCCCCCTGGCATTCGGTTGTTTTACCGGATGGCGCTAACTTGTACACCGGAAATTTGATGATGAATAATTTCGCCCTCATTAACACCGCAACTTTTACCGCGCAAACATTTGGCGCCGGGGACGGCTCCGACGGCCTTTCCCAACCGCACGGTATTACCATGAATACCGATGGCAGCCGGGTCTTTATCTCTAACCGCAACACCACTCGCAATTACGCACCACGGTTTGATTTGGGCGATAACGCCGCCATCGGAACGGTGGTCGCCATCAACACCGCCGATAATTCGATTGAAAAAATAATCGAAATCGAAAATTTTGGCTCCGGAATGCGCTTTATATCCCTGGATTGATCCCACTCGTTACACACCGCTGTGTAACGCAATGAAGAAGCTCCGCTTCGAGTGCCCAAAAGATTACTAAAAGATGAAAATACACTTTACATACATCATAATTATTCTACTACTGCTAATAACCGCTTGCGATAAATCGACAACAGAACCGCCGCCACCGGTAGAACCGCCGCCCGATCAAAAACAGTTGCTGCGAGAAGCGATGGCCGATCCGCAGGAATGCGCCGTTTGCCATCCCAACCACTTCCGGGAGTGGCAAGAAAGCATGCACGCCTATGCAATGGCCGATCCGATTTTCATCACGCTCAACGAAATCGGGCAGCAGCGATCGAACAATCAATTGGATCAATTCTGCACCAAATGCCATTCACCGTTTGGCTCGCTGTTGGAAGAAACGCCGCCGGGATTTGATCCCAATAATTTATCTTCGCTGGCCAAAAATGCCATCCATTGCGATGTTTGCCATACCGTGGAAATCAATGCCTTTAAACGCGGATTGGGTCTCACGGAATTTCGCCTCGACCGCGTTCGCCAGGGGCCGATTGAAAATCCCCAGCCGAACGGGTTTCACGAATCCGCCTTCGTAAACGAATACAATGCATCGATTATTTGCGCGCCCTGCCATGATGTGTTATCGCCCGATCAATCGTTATTTCTGGAAACCACCAACACCGAATGGGATTTTAGCGGTTTCTCAATGGGCGTGGATTGCCAGGGTTGCCACATGCCTGCGTATCGCGGGCAGGCTGCCACCAGCGGCCCGGTGCGCGATGTGCATCGCCACTATTTTACCGGCGTGGATTACCCGCTGATCGATTTTCCCGGTAAAGACGCCACCATTCAACGGGTGCAAGAATTGCTGCAAAATGCTGTAAATGTTACGGTTACAGCACCGAACGAGGTAACAAGCGATTCAAATCTTGATATCACAATCAAAATCGAAAACGACCGAACCGGCCACAATATTCCTTCCGGCACCATCTTTGAGCGGCAAATGTGGATTGAATTCATCGTTAAAGACGCCGCTACCGGAAACACGCTATTTAACACCGGTCTCCTGGATGGCAATGGCGATTTGCGAAACCACCATAGTGAGGAAGTCGCTAATGGCCTGATTCCGGCAGATACTGCCCTGACGCTTTTTAACGGAACTCCTCGCGGCGAATCCGGTGAGGAGTTGCTCTTTTTCTGGGAAGCGAAATCTGTCGAGAATAATACGATGGGCCCCTTTCAATCCCATACGGCGAATTATACCATTAAAGCACCGCAACAACCGGGAACCCTGGAAGTTTCCTTTCGGCTGCGATTCCGCTCTTTTCCGCCCTACCTGTTCCGCGCCATCGGGAAAGCGGAATTAATCCCGCAATTAATCGTTTTTGACATGGAAACATATCAGCAAAATATTACCGTTCGTAACTAAATTGATTCGATAGTTGGATAGTTTTATGATTAAATGCCAGTAAGAGAAGTAGACAAATTCCCCGCCTTAGCAAGGAGGGGAATTTTACACTACTGCGAAATATCGCTCCAATCATCCAACCATTTCACGCCATTCCGAAGGTTTTTCGATGAAAACAACATTCTTCATACTTTCGTTGCTTCTTACCACCCCCCTCTTCCCCCAAGAATTTGTTTACCAGCGCCAGATAACACCATTTCCGGTTAGAGATTTAAACGGCGCGCCATACATACAAGCGCTAACCGGTGGCATGAATCGCCCGGTGCATCAATTTGTGGATATTGATGGCGACGCGGATGCCGACCTTTTTGTGCAAGACCGCGCGCAGCAGCTTACATTTTTCCGTAACACCGGTACGCCGGCAAACCATCAATTTGAATGGGTTACGGATCAATTCGAGAATTTGACGGTCGGTGAATGGTTTAAATTTGCCGATGTTGACCGCGATGGCGACGTCGATCTTTTTGCGGAAAATCCTTTTGGCATCTTTCGCTACTACCGTAACGATGGCTCGGCGATGAACCCGAATTTTGTACTGGTTACGGATACGCTGAAAGACGTCGATAATAACCCCATTATTGCCGACGGCTTAAGCATTCCCGATTGGGCGGATATCGATTGTGATAACGACCTCGAACTATTCCTGGGACGCGCTTTAATGGGAACGATTACCCTCTACGAATTTGTCGGGCTAGATGCCAACGCTGTGCCTCTTTACCGTCTGGAAACGGATTTTTACCAGGATATTATCATTTTAACCGGGGCTGCCAAAACTCAGAAGATCGATAATGAAGCAAATAACGAGCGACATGGCGCAAATTCTTTAACATTGGTCGATGGGGCTGGCGAGCGCGACAATGAGATTTGCTGGGGCGATGGTTTTGCCGATGGCCTTATCTTTTTGGAAAACTTTGGCACTTGCGAGAACGCCGTTTTTGATACCAGCCGTATTGTGGAGCGCTTTCCGCCCAACGAACCAGTAGCAACCGGCGGATACAATGTGCCGCGCTTCGCGGATATTGATAGCGATGGTGATCCCGATATGTTTGTTGGCGTATTGGGTGGCGCAATTTCCTTTGTGCGGGATGTTGCCGAAAACCTCTATTTCTATGAAAATACCGGCGATTCTATCAATTGGAATTACAATCGCCAAACGAAACAGTTTATCGAAAGTGTCGATATTGGCCGCAACACCAACCTCACTTTTGTTGATATTGATAATGATACCGACCTCGATTTATTCCTCGCCAACGAAATTGATCTTGCTGCCCCCAACCAAACTAACAGCCGCCTGCATTTTTATGAAAATACCGGTTCCAACACCAATCCGGATTTCAGGTTGATCGACACCCATTACCTCAATTTTGACCAGGCGTTTTTCGGCTCTAACTACGCCCCGGCATTTGCCGATCTCGATAATGATAATGATTTCGATCTTTACCTGGGAAATTGGGATGGTAAAATTGTTTTTTTCAGGAATGATGGTAATGCCCAATCACCTGATTTTGTGATGGTAACCGAGGTGTTTGGCGCGCTAGATGTCGGCAACAACAGCACCCCGGATTTTACCGATATTGACGACGACGGTGACCTTGATTTGTTTATCGGGGAATTTTCCGGGAATATCAATTTTTACCGCAATGACGGCGATGCTGGCAATGCCGTTTTTGTGCTGGATACAACACACTATTTCGGTATCAACCTTGGGCCAACGGAATACAGCCATCCCAAGTTTATCGACATTGATGAAGACGGCGATCAGGATCTGTTCATCGGCAGCGATACAAAAGGCATCGTATTTTACCGTAACACCGGCGACCCGCGAAACGCGAGTTTTCAGTTAGATAACAGTTTCCAACTGCCGCTGCACTTAAGAGCCGCGCCGGAATTTGTTGATATTGATGCCGACAG
>CAXHHS010000647.1:0-4575 GCA_964015645.1 uncultured bacterium | reverse complement strand
TTTATAACCGATATGATCCGGATGACGTTCGGCTAAATCAATTTTTGATTGGACCCCAGGTCTGGTTAGCCGGCCCTAACGCCGGTCTGCCGACCACTGATCGTAACGACATTCCGCTGAACTTTACCGTCACCATTAACGACATCAACAGCGCCACCGAGCACGAAGGGCCGCGGGTACTTAAATGGCCGGTCGATCCCAACGCGACCAATGAAAACCAGGGTAATGACTTTGCCGTTTTCCGTTATTCCGGTATCCTGCTTACTAAAGCCGAGGCTTTACATCGTCAAGGCGATGTCGGAGGTGCTACCGTTCTGGTTAACCAGGTGCGGGAACGCGCTTTTGACCCGGATGAACCAATAGCAGCAGTCACCCTTGAAGACATCCTGAATGAGCGCGGTTTTGAGCTTTTCTGGGAAAATTTCCGCCGCCAGGACTTAATTCGATACGGCCGCTATGGCGATACCTGGGCGTTTAAAACCAACAGCGATGCCCATCGGGTGCTTTTTCCCATTCCCCAGGCTCAATTAGATGCCAATCCGAACCTTCAGCAAAACCCGGGATATTAATATAGGTTTTTAGTTCAAGCTTTAGCTTGATCAAAACAAATTAAAATAGATAACAAGGCATGAGAAAAACAATACCTTATGCCTTGTTATAATATAATGTTAACCGATGAAAGAGC
This sequence comes from uncultured bacterium, assembly GCA_964015645.1. Taxonomy (GTDB): domain Bacteria; phylum Calditrichota; class Calditrichia; order RBG-13-44-9; family J075; genus CAXHHS01. The sequence goes on along the minus strand of CAXHHS010000647.1, from coordinate 3,890 downwards.
CGGCGATAATAGTTGAAAATTACAATCCCATACCTTTGTATATTTTCCCTCCTCTTACTGTTCTCTTGCAATGAGCAAATTCCTTCCATACGAGTAAATAACCTCTTTACGTTACTCCCTGAGCAATACACCCGCCTGAAGTTCGAAAATACCCTGGTTGATGAAACCGATTTCAACGTTTTTAAATACCGCAATTATTATAACGGCGGTGGTGTGGCAATTGGAGATGTCAACAATGACGGGTTGCCGGATGTCTACTTAACCGCTAATCAAAAATCCAACAGGTTGTTTCTAAATGAAGGTGATTTTCGTTTTCGTGATGTAACAAGCAAAGCCGGAGTAGCCGGAAGCCATAATTGGTCTACCGGGACATGTTTAGTCGATATCAACGGCGATGGACTGCTGGATATTTACGTTTGTAACTCCGGGTTTATTAAAGGCGATAACCGCGCGAACGAGCTTTTTATCAACCAGGGAAATAACAGTGATGGCGTTCCTGCTTTCCGGGAAGCGGCGGCGGAATATGGTATCGATGACAAAGGATTTTCTACCCATGCTGCTTTTTTTGATTATGACCGTGATGGCGATTTAGACCTTTATGTTTTGAACAACGCCTTCCGGCCATTGAGCACGTTTGATTTATCCAAAAATTTACGTCACGAACGCGACCCCACCGGTGGGGGCGACCGGTTATATCGAAATGATTCCAGCTCCCAAAATTCCGGTAGAGAGCCAGCCAGCAAATTTACGGATGTAAGCGAACAGGCCGGTATCCTGGGAAGCGTTATCGCTTTTGGGTTAGGTGTGTCAGTCAGCGATCTCAATAATGATGGCTGGTTGGATATTTATATCGCCAATGATTTTTTCGAACGGGATTATCTTTACATCAACAACCGCGATGGCACGTTTACGGAGAATTTGGAAGCGATGATCCGCTATGTGAGCCTTTCTTCCATGGGGGCGGATATCGCCGATCTTAACAATGATGGGTTGATGGATATTTTTGGAACCGATATGCTCCCGGAAGATGATTACCGCCTGAAAACAACTTTTACCTACGATACTTTCGACAGAACTGAAAAGCAAATCGAATGGGGCTATTATCATCAACTATCGCAAAATGTGCTGCAACTCAATAATGGTTTTAATACCCAGCAAAATATGTCATTTAGTGAAATCGGAATGCTGGCAGGAGTGGCCGCGACCGATTGGAGTTGGGGAGCGATCATTTTAGATATGGATAATGATGGATTAAAGGACATCTTCGTCTCAAATGGCATATTCCGCGATGTCACGGACCAGGATTATTTAGCAACGCTGATGCAGAAAGAGAATATCCGCCAAATATTTCAAGGTGATAAGGTTGATTTTCCCGAACTCATCCGCGAAATGCCTTCTACCAAACTGCGAAATTACGCTTTTCGCAACACTGGAAATTTCGAAGAATCGGATCGAAATCTAACCTTCTCCAACCTGGCTGCAAAATGGGGGTTGGATTCCCTTAGTTTTTCGAATGGCGTTGCTTATGGCGATCTTGACAACGATGGTGATAATGATTTGGTCATCAACAACGTAAACCAACCGGCTTTTGTCTATCGCAACGAAACCGATTCTCTAATGCGACATCATTATTTAAAGGTGAAGCTGGCTGGTACAGGAAAAAACACCTTTGCGATTGGCGCAAAAGTAACCTTACGTTGCGCTGACCAAAAGCAATTTGTCCTGGAGCAAATACCCATGCGGGGGTTTCAGGCTTCGGTAGATTATGTGCTGACATTTGGCCTGGGAAAAATTAACAATATCGATACCCTAATCACAGATTGGCCTGACGGCAGCCGCACTATAAAAACCAATATTCCGGCTGATCAACTGATAGTACTATTTCAAAAAGATTCGGCATCATACACCACGCGTCACGCATCACGCTTTTCGAATTCGCCACAACCACTATTCCGAAATGTTACGAATTCGTTTCCCTTGAAATACGAACATATTGAAAATAAATTCACCGACTTCCAAAGAGAAGCACTTCTTCCCCATAAGTTATCTACCGAAGGACCTAAAATTGCCAAAGGAGATGTCAACCGTGATGGATTGGAAGATTTATATATTGGCGGGGCAAAAGAATCGCCCGGAAAATTATTGATTCAAACAAAGACCGGCGGATTCAACAGTATCGATGAAGAATTATTTCAGAAAAATAAAATTTCCGAAGATGTTGACGCCGCATTCTTCGACGCCGATAGAGATGGCGATCTCGATCTCTACGTGGTTAGCGGCGGCAACGAGTATTCTATGCAAGCGCCAGCGATTTTAGATCGGTTATATATTAACGATGGGAACGGAAATTTCTCCCTCTCCACCGGTGTGCTTCCCCAATTCTATGCCAGCGGTTCCTGCGTTGCTCCCGGCGATTTTGATGGCGATGGCGATTTGGATTTATTCATCGGCAGCCGCAGTGTTCCCTGGCAATATGGCATAAATCCCAAAAGCTACCTCCTGCAAAATGATGGAAAAGGCAGATTCACAATTGTGACTGAAAAGTATGCGCCGGAATTAGAAACCATTGGAATGGTTACCGGTGCTGAATGGATTGATGTTAACAACGATAAAAAACTCGATTTAATCGTTGTCGGGCAATGGATGCCGGTGACTGTATTTCGGAATAATGGGAATCGCCTGGAGAATATCACCAAACAAGCCGGCCTGGAACATACCAACGGATGGTGGAATTGCATCGCAATCGATGATCTGAACGATGATGGAATTATGGACCTGGTTACCGGCAATTGGGGCGAAAACTTAAACATTACTGCCTCCTTATCCGAACCGGCATCGCTTTATATATCCGATTTTGATAGAAATGGGTTGATAGATCCGATATTGTGCAGTTATAAACAGGGCAAAAACCACGCGCTTCCTTTAAGACCGGATTTGGTAAATCAATTGCCTTATTTAAAAACGAAATTTCCACGAAACGCTGATTATGGCGGAAAGCAAATCACAGAAATATTTACAAAAGAAGAATTAGAAAAAGCAATTTTGAAAACATCCTACCTGTTTTCTACAACGATATTTTGGGGAAATAAGGATGGAACATTCCGTGCTAAATCTTTACCCGCAGAGGCGCAGGTTGCACCGGTCTATGCAATTTCCATTAACGACTTTAATAACGATGGTAAAAAAGATATATTAATGGGAGGAAATATGTTTGGCGCCAATCCACAACTTGGACGGTATGACGCCAGCTACGGAACGCTGCTATTGGGAACTGTTAATGGTGAATTTAAAATTGCTTCCATGAAAGAAAGCGGCTTGGCATTAGACGGCCAGGTGCGCGATATTATATCGTTAAAAAGACCTAACAAACAAGAAGTAATCCTTATCGCACGAAATAGTGAGCAGGTTTTGGTTTATGAACTAACTGGTAGTTACGCTTATTAAAAATTAAATCAGTAGTGCAAAATTTATTCTGCATTATCAGTAGCAAAATGATGGTTTCCCGGTTAAAAATATTAAACGGATTTGTAATGTCGTCCCTGGTGATTACGACTCCTCTGTTTGCGCAATCCGATATTCAGTTTGTTGAAGTTTCCCAACAAACCGGTATTGTGGTCGAGCATCTCCTGGGAAATATTTGCGAATCTCCCGAAATGGGTTCCGGCTCAGCCTGGGCAGATTATGACAATGATGGCGATGTCGATCTTTTTATCACCAATCGTGGTGGGGCTAATTATCTATTCCAAAACCAGGGTGATACAAACGGCGATAACCTGCCCGATTTTATCGACATTGCTGCCCTTGCCGGAGTCGATCAACCCAATAACGCCGGGCCTGGTGCTGTCTGTCTCTTATACACATCTCCGAGCCCACGAGACTCCATTGCATCG